>CBDTWQ010000356.1:0-2742 GCA_965364115.1 uncultured Gammaproteobacteria bacterium
TTGCATGCCGAATTAAGTATTTCCGAGATAGATTATGATGATGGCCAGTTCTGCGTGTTGATGATTAGAGACATTACCCAGCGCAAAATCGCTCAAACGAAACTGTCCGAAGTGCAAAAACAGCTGATCGATACTGCACACCGGGCAGGAATGGCCGACTCGGCCACCGCGGTGTTGCACAACGTTGGCAATGTGTTGAACAGCGTTAGTGTCTCAACCGAGCGTATTGTTGAGGTGTTGGCAGCTGATCGAATTTCAGGCCTACGCAAGTCAAATCGACTGATCGAGAAAAATGCGGCTGATCTGGGAGCGTTTTTCAGCGGTGCTAAGGGCCAGAAACTGATGACTTTTCTGGGCAATCTCAATGTGGCTCTTGATAGTGACCTATCGGAGATTGCTGCTGAGGCCAATAACTTGAAATTGAAAACACGGATCATGAGTGAGGTGATCGAGGCGCAGCAAGGGCACGCTTCACTGGGAATCAACTTTGTCGAGGAATTCGAGATTCAAGATATTGTTAATGACGCAGTCAGCCTAACGCGTCATCACATCGATCAATTGAAAATTGATCTGAATCTTAATATTCCCGAGCGCTGCTTGATTAATGCGCATAAAAGAAAACTGCTTCAGGTGATCACTAACTTGCTTAAAAATGCCATAGAAGCACTTGCAATGGCCGACCAAGATGATACCTCTCGGCAGCTCGCGGTGACTTGCGAGAAAACCGAGGATAAACAGGTTTTGATTAGCATTGTCGATAATGGCCAGGGAATCGATAAGCGAGATCTGGATAAGATTTTTAATCATGGTTTTACCACCAAGAAAAGCGGGCATGGTTTTGGCTTGCATTCGTCGGCCAATTTTATGACTGAAATGAATGGTAAAATTAGTGTCCACAGCGACGGACTCGGCAGCGGAGCGACTTTTTCACTCACCTTGCCGATGTTGGCCTGAAATGAGCAGCGAAACTAAATTAGCGACGAACCAGGTGGCGGAAGATGGCCTGTACAACACTCGCATTCTAGTGGTGGATGATAATCCGGATATTCATGATGATTTTCGTAAGATTCTACTGCCGGATCAAAACAAAGAAATGGTCAGTCAACTGGGCGATCTCGAAGCCGAGCTGTTTGATGACGAGGACGGCACAGTATTCGCCAGTAAAGCAAACATAGTCGAAAAATTTGGTAAATATACCTACCAAATTGATTCGGCTTATCAAGGCGAAGAAGCCTTGCAGATGATTACCGAGGCTGAGGCGCAAGGTCAGCCTTACGCATTGACGTTTATGGATGTTCGAATGCCGCCCGGCTTGGATGGTGTCGAAACCATTGCCAAAATCTGGTCAGTTCATCCATTGGTCGAGATGGTGCTTTGCTCGGCCTATTCAGATTATAACTGGGATCAGATTATTCAAAAATTGGGTATCACCGATCGGCTATTATTTATAAAAAAGCCCTTTACTGGGATGGTTTTGAGGCAAATGTGTCTCTCGCTGGTTGAGAAGTGGAATCTTGGTCATCGAGCGCGGCAATATATTGAAAACTTAGAAGGTGAGGTTGGCGAACGAACCGAAGACCTCGAAAAATTATTATTTGAGCTGAGGAGTAAGAATGAAGAACTCGCCGGCAAAAATGAAACTTTAACCTATATATCTCATCATGATGGCCTCACTCAGCTGCCTAATCGGACGCTTTATAATGATCGATTGCGCCAGGCGATTCAGTACTCTTCTAGATATGAATCGAATTTTTTCGTGTCTGTTATTGATGTTGATTTGTTCAAGCAAATCAATGACGAACATGGACACCACGTCGGTGATGCGGTGCTCAATGAAGTTGGCAAGAGAGTTCAAAATTGTCTGCGCGAGAGCGATACGGTTGCGCGACTGGGCGGTGATGAGTTTTCGATAATCGTGCTTAACACCGACAATATTCAAGTCATCATGAGCAAGATATCGACCGCATTTGAAACCCCTTTTGAGGTAGATGGTCAAAATGTCTTTATCAGTCTGAGTATTGGCAGCGCGATATTTCCTGAGCATGGCGAAACTTCGGAGGCTCTGTTGAAATCAGCTGATTTCGCGATGTACGAAGCGAAACAAACCACGCACCTAGGTTTGAGCTTTGCTCAATTTGGTTCTGAAATTTCGCTTTGTCAGCAGCGCGACACTCAAATGATTAGCGAGCTGAGCAAGGCTTTGGAGAACGACAGTTTCCACTTCAACTTCCAGCCGATTGTCGACCTACACGATGGTAAAACCCGTGCGATTGAGGTTTTGGCGCGATGGCAGCATCCAGTCTACGGCTTTGTGCCACCGGACCAATTCATCGCACTGGCAGAAAAGCATCACATCATATCAAAGTTAACCGAGCTGCTTTTTAATCGCGCTTTGAAAGAGTCTGCGGCTTGGCTTGCCAACGATTCAGAACTAAAGCTCAATTTTAATATTTCGCCTAAGGATGTTTTCAACGAGTCATTCACTGAAATGGTGTCCTGCTATATCGCAAAATGGCAGGTTGCGTCGAACCAGGTTTGTTTCGAAATTACCGAGAATATCGAATTGCTTCAATCAGACGTTGGCCTGCAAACTATCGAGCAGTTAAGGGCGTTAGGCTTTGAATTAGCCGTAGACGATTTTGGAACCGGATTCTCTTCATTGTCGTATCTGCACAAACTGCCGGTTAAAAAACTCAAGATAGATAAGGCGTTTATCATCGAAATGATTGGCAACAACGGCAG
>CBDTWQ010000357.1:0-2741 GCA_965364115.1 uncultured Gammaproteobacteria bacterium
CAATATTTTAAATAGTCATTATTCATCGTCGTTGTGGCGACGCAATGTCTTTAACCGCCTGGGGCTTGGCCTAGGCATGCTGTGCTTAAGCATGCTCTGTCTTTTTCAAATCGGTAATGTCAGTGCCAATGCTGGGCTATTTACCGGCGGTGCGACCAAACTTGAAGCATTGACGCTATCGGTGATGACGCCACTGGCCAAGGCACCCTACGTATTGAAGTCTGGCGGCTATTATGAAATCGATATCATCTGCGACGGCTCGGGTGAATTAGCGTTGGGCGGAGCCGAATTTTTTCGCAACATCTGGATTGATGAAATAATCATCAATGAGATTGAAATTAGGCCCTTGGGTTTGAATAGCCTCGAATTCGATGATGAAGGCACCACTACGATCAAGTTTATCGCGATTCGCCCCGGAAACTACTCGGTTCGAATTCCGGGTTCAAAGGGTGAGTCTCAGCGCGCGATATTTCAAATCCGCTAGCCATAGCAATGATTAACACGATGAAACATGGCATTTCAAGGGCTAAATGGGGCTTGGCGCTTGCCGCTCTGCTGGTTGGCTTTGCGCCCGCTGCCCAATCCGAGCTGCAGATTGACCTGGTCTACCTATCACGCCAGGAAGTGCCCGTGTTGCCGTTATCGCTGCTTGATTTGCCGGTTGAAGACAATGGTTTGATGGGCAGCCTGTTAGGGCTCAAAGACACCCAGACTACCGGGCGCTTTCTCAATCATGACTATCAGCTAGAGCGAGTCGTTGTCGAACCCGGTGCGGATCTCGCGACGATCTATCGCGAACTCGTCACTAGTGGCAAGCGCTTGTTTATTGCTGACCTGAATGCGGCTGACATAGAGACCATTGGGGATATTGAAAAGGATGCGTTGATCTTCAATATTCGGGCTCGGGACGACCGCCTCAGAAACCAGGCTTGCCGCGCCAATACTTTTCATTTTCCACCCAGCCGTGCGATGGTCGCCGATGCGCTGGCTCAGTATTTGGCCTGGAAGCGTTGGAGCAAACTGGTGTTGGTGGTAGGTCGTCATCCGGAGGACCGCGCTTATGCCGCTGCGTTGCGACGTGCGGCCGCTCGTTTTGGGTTGAAGATCCTGCAGCAAAAGGACTGGACCGCGATAGCTGGCGCGCGACGTACCGATTCTGGCCATCACAACCTGCAACAAGAAGTGGCGACATTCAGTCGATTTGACGACTACGATGTGCTGCTGGTGGCCGATGAGCGCGATGAGTTTGGCGAGTATTTCCCGCACCGTACCTCGCGACCCAGGCCGGTTGCAGGCACGCATGGGCTGATACCTACCGCTTGGCATCGTACCCAGGAACAATGGGGTGCGACCCAGATACAACGACGCTTCACCAAACTCGCCGGTCGCTGGATGACCGAACGTGACTATGCGGGTTGGGCCGCGATGCGTACTTTTGGCGAGGCTGTGACTCAGACTGACAGCGATCAACCGGCTGTGTTGAAACAGTTTTTGTTGGCAGATCGATTCAAACTGGCTGGGTTTAAAGGCGTGGCGTTAACCTTTCGCAATTGGAACGGTCAGTTGCGACAACCGATTTTACTGGCCGGACCCCGGATGTTGATTTCGGTGTCGCCGCAGAAAGGTTTTTTGCACCAAAGATCGGAGCTTGATACGCTAGGATTCGACAAGGAAGAGTCTAGTTGCCAACAATTTATTGGCAGTATTGCTAATGCTAAGTAAAACGAGGATAGGATCGTAGTGCGACAAACTTGCCAGTATTTTGTAACCCTGCTGTTGGTCGGTGTCAGCATCGCCGCGATGCCGGTATCCGCCTATCAGGTTTATGTTTCCAATGAAAAAGATAACACCATATCGGTCATCGATGCCGATAGCCTCAAATTAGTCGAAACTTTCGAAGTCGGCGAGCGTCCGCGCGGAATCGTGCTCGGAAAAGAGGGAAGATATCTCTACATCTGCGCCAGCGACGATGATCATATTCAGGTGCTGGATTTGCAGACGAAAAAGCTGATCCATACGCTGCCATCGGGTCCTGATCCTGAATTGATGACGCTCAGCACGGACGGCAGACGACTGTATGTTGCCAATGAAGACGACAATATGGTGACGGTGGTCGACCTCGTGGAACGCCGCAAAGTGATGGAAATACCCGTCGGTATCGAACCCGAAGGGATCGGCTTGAGTCCAGATGGGAAGTTTCTGGTGAGCACCTCCGAGACCACCAATATGGCGCATTTTATCGATACCGAATCGCTTGAGATCGTCGACAATGTGCTGGTCGATAGCCGTCCTCGAGTAGCCCAATATACGCCCGACGGTAAGGAGGTCTGGGTGAGTTCCGAGATTGGTGGCACGGTATCAGTTATCGATGCCGACAGTCGTAAAATCAAACATAAAATCAGCTTCGCAGTGCCCGGCCTGCGACCGGAATCGCTTCAGCCGGTGGGCATCAAGATTGCATCCGATGGTTCCAACAGAGCCTATATTGCGCTAGGGCCGTCGTCACGGGTTGCGGTTGTGAATACACGCGACTATAGCGTTGAAAAGTATCTGCTGGTGGGCTTGCGGGTTTGGAACCTCGAATTTTCGCCAGACCAGAAAAGATTGTTTACTACCAATGGGGTTAGCGGTGATGTCTCGGTTATCGATCTGACCAGGCAACGCGTGATTAAATCGATCAAAGTAGGGCGTTTCCCCTGGGGTATCGTGGTGCGTCCTTGAGCCTTGTTCCACTGACAAGC
>CBDTWQ010000358.1:0-2740 GCA_965364115.1 uncultured Gammaproteobacteria bacterium
ACGAGCCTCCCATGTCGGCTAAACCTGAAATCACTCATTTTAACCAACTCGGTCTTCCTGAGTCGCTGATGCAAGCGATCAACGAGGTCGGTTATGAAACGCCTTCACCAATACAATGTAAGACTATCCCGTTGTTGTTAGAGGGGAAAGATGTGCTCGGGCACGCGCCGACTGGCACGGGTAAAACCGCCGCTTTCGCACTGCCGCTCTTATCCCGCTTAGATATGCAAGATAAGGCCGTGCAAGTCATGGTTTTAACCCCAACTCGGGAACTATCAATTCAGGTAGCAGAAGCCTTCCATCGCTATGCATCGCATATCAAAGGCTTCCATGTGTTGCCGATTTATGGCGGCCAGGCTTATGCGGGCCAAATTGACCAGCTGCGTCGCGGTGTTCAAGTGGTCGTCGGCACGCCGGGTCGAGTCATGGACCACATGCGCAAAGGCACTTTGAAACTCAACAAGCTGCGAGCGTTGGTTTTGGACGAAGCGGACGAAATGCTTCGCATGGGCTTTATCGAAGACGTTGAATGGATCCTTGAACAAACCCCTGCTCGCCGTCAGATCGCTCTTTTCTCAGCAACTATGCCAAGAGAAGTCGAGCGGATTGCGCGCAAGCATCTCAACGACCCGATCGAGATTTCGATTAAGTCAAAGACTGCAACCGCTGCCACCATCCGTCAACGCTACTGGCCAGTCGCTCAAACTCACAAGCTAGACGCGCTAACCCGAATATTAGAAGTCGAACACTATGAAGCGCTCATCCTATTTGTTCGAACCAAGACCGCGACGGTTGAATTGGCAGAAAAGCTCGAGGCCCGTGGCCACGCAGCGGCGGCGATCAACGGCGACATGCAGCAAAGGCAAAGAGAACAAACCATTGACCGGCTTAAAAAAGGCAAGCTAGATATTTTAGTCGCCACCGATGTTGCTGCGCGCGGCTTGGACGTAGAGCGCATTAGCCATGTGATTAACTATGACATTCCGCATGACACCGAAGCTTATATTCATCGAATCGGACGCACCGGCAGAGCTGGCAGAACCGGTGATGCGATTTTGTTCGTCACCCCCCGCGAAAAGCGCATGCTCGATGCGATTGAACGCGCGACTCGACAGAAAATCGACCGCCTCGAATTGCCGACCACCGAGATGGTGAACAACACTCGAATTGCTAACTTCAAGCAGCGAGTCAGCGACACAATCGCCGCGGGTGATCTTGAGTTTTATGAGCGTCTATTCGAGCAATATCGCCAAGAACATGGCGTTGCGGAAAATCAAATAGCGGCTGCATTGGCCAAAATGATGATGGGTAAAGACTCACTTTTACTGGTCGAAAAACCCAATAAAGGCAAGATCAAAGGTGCCGATTTTGAAGAGTCAAACAAAAAACCGCGCCGTGACAAGAAAGACAAAGTCGCCATTACTGATTTCGATCGTGATTCGAGCCGAAGCGAATCCAGCGGTAAACGCCAGAGTAAGTCACAACCAAAATCCCCGAAGGGTCTGGTGCGCTACCGCATCGAAGTGGGTCATGATCATGAGGTAAAACCAGGCAACATCGTTGGCGCGATTGCGAATGAAGCCGGGCTCGATGCAAACAACATTGGCCACATCGATATTTACACCAATCATAGTGTTGTTGACTTACCCGAGGGCATGCCTAGAGACGTGTTTCGTGCGCTCAAGAAAGTTTGGGTCTGTGGTCGCCAACTCAATATCTCTCATATGACTGGAGATTCAGAGTCCACTGCGGAAAAACCTGTGACAAATACGATGGAGCAGCACTCAAAGGACAAGGGCAAGAAATCGCCCAAGCGGGAAAATCGCTCTGGCTCATCAAAGTCTGGGGATAGCAAAAAGAAACACTCCAAAAACAAGGGTCGGCCGAATCACAAAGAGAAGTTCATGGCCAAACCAAGCAACAAAAAGCCCGAGAGTTAACTCGATTTAAGCGATTAGTGTTGAATCTGGGACAGCATACCTATTAAGCCGTTATCGACTTAATAGGTATGCTGTCCCACTTTTTCACGGGTAGTGGTGCTCATGCCAGTGCTCGGCGATGCCGTCGCGGCGGCAGACCCAGACATCGTCGAACTTGACGATGTAGTCGAGGAAACGCGCTAGGCTAGCGATTCGACCGGGGCGGCCAATTAATCGACAGTGCAATCCAACTGACATCATCTTGGCTTCATCGGGACCCTCGGCGTAAAGGGTGTCGAAACTGTCACGCAAATAAGTAAAAAACTGATCGCCCGAGTTAAAACCTTGATTGGTCGCGAAGCGCATGTCATTGGCATCGAGAGTGTAAGGCACCACTAGATGCGGTTTACCCTTGCCTTCAACCCAATAAGGTATGTCGTCGGCGTAGCTATCTGAATCATAGAGAAAACCACCATTCTCGATCACCAACTGCTGGGTGTTTGGGCTGGAGCGACCGGTATACCAACCTCTTGGCTTACTGCCGGTGACTTCTTGATGAATCTTGATCGCTTCTTGCATATGCTCGCGCTCGGTTTCGATGTCGATATACTGGTAATCTATCCAACGTAGTCCATGGCTCGCAATTTCCCATTCGGCGTCGTTCATTGCCGCAACCACTTGCGGGTTTCGAGCGAGCGCCATCGCTACGCCAAAAACAGTCACCGGAAGATTTCGTTCGGTGAATAAACGGTGCAACCGCCAGAAGCCACGGCGACTGCCATATTCGTACATCGACTCCATGTTCATGTGACGCACACCGG
>CBDTWQ010000359.1:0-2740 GCA_965364115.1 uncultured Gammaproteobacteria bacterium
CGCTCTCGTTAAAATGTTCTAAACATTTTAATCCGCCCCTGGGCAATATTAAATTCCTTTTACGATTGATAGTTTCAATATTTTTTGCTGATTGGTGTGTGGGAGTTTTGCTGGATATCTACCTGAAGTTTATTCGCCGCAACACAGCCAACTCGGGCCTTCCTTCGCCCCGGCCAACCACTTTATTCGTCGCTTCACTCAAACTCGACAGCTCCGCGACCGAATTATGCGTCGTGATCGCTCCCTGAGCGATGACTTAATAGGTCCTGCCGATCTTCGAAACTCACACTAACAGCGCGTAGACGTCTGCCGAAGGTGTGCTTCAAGTCATGGGCCTGTTCCAAGTCAACCGCACTACGTGCGCGCATCCAGACGCTGTTGAGCATGCGTTTGATGGGTTCATCCTTGTAGTGGAAAACATTGGTGGGGTTCGAGCTTATGGGATCAGGTTGACACATAGGGCTCTCAATCAAGTTGGTATCCTTTTCGGGGAGAAAGTCAGAATTTTCGCGCTAGGAACTCCTTTGGTTTTGCATTGCAATTGCAAAATTGACTTGCGAGTGCAATAATGTAGTGGCAAGTCATTTAATGGCATAGAAGAGCGTATGAACGATTTTCTTACATCCGGCGAAACCGGCAAGCAACGTCAATACCAGCCTGATCATGAATCGGCATCAGCCGTTTGGGAGTGGAAAATTGGAGTCAAGGGGTTGCGCTCCATTAGGGATGCTCTAATTCTGGGAATTTACCAAATTGACGAATCGACAAATAAGACCTTCTGCCTGGTTTTAGTGGATCCGGTAATTTCAACGTTAAAACTAGAACAAGAGTTAGCCCACCTGAAAAGAGCGTTGCGCCCAGTCGTAGCTCAACGACTCGAACTAGCGATATTTCGACGGAATAAATTTGAACTCATCACCGAGGATATTCCGGAATCAGAATTAGCGGAGGTTAGGGACCTTATTGAGACTGAAGTGAAATCTCGATCCCCACTGCCTCGGGTTGATCAGCAATCAGAAGTACTAAGAGTTCTGCTGTGCCAATGGCTGAAAGGATATGGACCAATGACAATCTCGCTGCTGACAGAGATAGTTGGATGCAATTACAGAACCGCCAATGCGACAATCAAAAAGTTGGGTACGGCAATTAAACGAGAGAGTGATCGCCGGGTTAGCCTGAAATATTTCCCTGACGATAATTGGGCTCGGTTCATCGCGAACTCGCAAAAGGCGCGAGGAACAATTTATTACACAGACCGATCCGGGCAGCCTCGGTCGGTGATGGGCCTAATTGAGCGACTCAAAAGGATGCAACGAAATGAAATTGCAGTAGGGGGAGTGTTAGGTGCTGAACACCATTACCCGAATCTGAATATTACGTTCCCGCCTCGCCTGGACCTCTGTATTCATGTCCCAGGAAAGTATTTTGATATAAATATTGTTGACCAGCTTGATCCAGGATTACACCGAACTGATGACCCTGACGAGAAGGTTTACGTGGCTATACACTTCCTTAGGAGAAAGGAGTCATTTTTTTCGCCAGGCAGCATCGGCATTGATTGGGCAGACCCAATCGAGTGTCTCACTGATTTGTATGACGCGCGCTTGGATGATCAGGCATCAGCCTTCCGGATGTATCTGTCTAAACTAGGTAAGCAGGACTAGGTAAGCAGAAAAATTCAACCAGGCACAATAACTTTGAAACCAGTTAACCCCACCCAAGTATTGACTGAAATTTCTACTGCTGTGCCATTGGAATGCAGGGCTCAGCTTATTGTTATCGGGAGTCTTGCGGTCGGATTCCACTATTTCAAAAATCAGGATGACATGTCGGTTCGTACCAAGGATGCAGATTGCCTGCTTTCGCCGCGGCAACATGCCGTCGAGTCAGGTATCTCGATAACTGAAAAACTCATTGAAACGGGGTGGAAATTTATCCAGGAAGAGGATGGTCGAGCCCCCGGGGACGCGAGCACTCCAGACGACGAACTTCCGGCAGTACGACTTTGGCCGCCAAATAGTGCGAAATGGTTTATCGAGTTACTTACCGATCCGGATTCGTCAGAGCAAAAAGCGAAACAATGGGTTCGTATCAATACGAAGCATGGTGATTTTGGACTTTGCAGTTTCCGCTATCTCGTCCTGTTGAGTCATAGTCCGGCTGCGACGGGCTTAGGCATTCGAGTCGCGCGACCAGAAATGATGGTGCTGGCGAATATGCTCTCTCACCCAAAGATAGGGCCTGAAACGATGTCGGCTGGATTCGCAGGTCGGCCTGAAATAAAGAGAAGCAACAAAGATTTAGGCCGTGTACTGGCTATTGCCTATCTCGCTACGAGGGAAGATGAAAATGCATTGCTAAATTGGCCAGATCTATGGATGGTCGCTTTGCAAAGAATATTTGCTGATGAAGCTATGATATTGATCAAGCAGGTAGGTAGTGGAATAAGGGAACTGCTTGAGAATGATGATGATTTGGAACAGGCCTATTTCACCTGTACAAATGGGCTGCTTTCGTCAGTACAAATTTCCCTAGAACAATTCAAACTTGCTGGAGTACGCCTGTTGCAGGATGCAATAATTCCTTTGGAAGAGATTGGTGCATCGACGTGAGGGGCGATCTCTAACAGCAATTGCGTTACCACTACATCAGCATGAGATCTCAGCCGCCTATCTTTTATTAAACATTCCTTCTCGTTTGCCGATCAGAAACTCATTAGCGAATAGCTCGTACTGCGCCC
>CBDTWQ010000360.1:0-2738 GCA_965364115.1 uncultured Gammaproteobacteria bacterium
GGCAGGTGCCATGGCAATGCGTTGTCTTTGCCGATCAATCTGTTTTGATCCATTGCAACGATCAATGACAAGCGGGTCATTGGCCGCAAGCTCGGCTGAGTCGAGCGTAATCTTCGAGACTGAGATTCTCAGCTCGCAGGGTCGGCTCGATCTGACAAGCCTCTAGCGTGCTGCGATCGAGAATCGTTTTGAGTGAGTTTGCGATCGTCTTGCGGCGTTGATTAAATGCGGTTCGCACAATTTTTGAGAATTGAGCGAAGTCTTCAGCTTCGACCAATGGCTGCGCCCGCGGCGTCATCCGAATGACCGCCGAAGTGACCTTGGGTGGTGGGGTGAAACTGTCGGCCTCTACTTCAAATAGATAGGCGCACTGACAGCGGTTTTGCATCATCACAGATAGTCGACCGTAATTGGCTTCTCCAGTGGCTGCGACTAGTCGCAAGGCCACTTCTTTTTGCACCATGAAATGCATATCGTGAACATTTTTGGTTGATTCGAGTAGATGGAACATCAAAGGAGTCGAAATATTATACGGCAGATTACCCACTAGTCGATAGCGGTGGTCTCCGGGCAAGGTCGATAGCTCAAACTCAAGAATATCGGCATTGATCAATTTTAGATCGCCGAGGTCTTTTGACTGTTGCTGTAAAAGTGGAATTAAATCGCGATCCAATTCAATTGCGAGTAGGCGTTTGCAGCGCTTCAGCAATGGAAATGTCAGTGCGCCTCGACCGGGTCCTATTTCCGCCATGTGTTGATCAGGCTGAGGGTTCACGACCCGAATAATGTGTTCGATGACGCCTTGATCATGCAGAAAATGTTGACCGAAACGTTTACGTGGCTGAGGCATTAGCGTGGCGATTGTGGGTTTGTGAGATGGCCGAACGGATCGCAGCAAACAAACTGTCTGGAAGTGCCTGACCGCTGCCAGCAATTTCCAATGCGGTGCCATGGTCAACCGAAGTTCGAATAATCGGTAGCCCTAGCGTGGTGTTTACGGCGTTGTGAAAGCCCGCATGTTTGAGCACTGGCAAACCTTGGTCATGATACATCGCCAGCACTGCGTCCGTGTCGGCTAGCATCGCAGGAGTGAACAAACTGTCCGCCGGGTAAGGTCCGCTGATCGATAAACCATCCGCTTTTAGTGAATCGATTGCAGGGGTGATTATCTCTATTTCTTCTGTTCCCAGAACGCCATTTTCACCAGCATGTGGGTTGAGCCCGCAAACTTTGATACGAGGTTTCTCTAAACCGAAGCGCTGGCAGAGGTCATGCTCCATTATGGTGGCTATTTTTCGAATACTCTCGCCAGTTATCGCATCGGCAACTTGTCTTAGTGGCAGGTGAGTAGTGACTAAAGCCACTCTTAGGGCATCTGCAATCAAAAGCATGACGGGTTGATCAACGTTACAGAGCTCTGCCAAAAATTCAGTGTGACCGCTAAAGCTGATTCCGCCACGGTTGATGATTTCTTTATGCACAGGTGCGGTCACCATCGCGTCAAACTCGCCTTGCAGACATGCCTGGCAGGCATCTCTGAGTGTTTGTAAAACATAATCAGCGTTGTTGCTATCCAGCTTTCCTGGTTGGCTATTGTTGGCCAGTGGTAGATGAATCACTTCAAGCCCTTTGCTGGGTTTTTTAGCTTGATTGTATTCAGTTAACTCAAGATCTACCCCCAGCATGGCTGCACGCTGGTTTAAAAGATTGACATCACCAATGACCACCAAGCGGGCATTGAAGTCGCTCGGATTCAGCTTGGCGATCAGCTCGGGGCCAATCCCGGCGGGCTCGCCGGAGGTGATAATTAACTTAGGTTCATTCATTGTTGAAGACGATGTAAGCCTCGTCACGCAGCCGTCGCTTCCAAAGGTCAAAGACTTCGCGTTGCTTTTGTTGGAGTAACTGCGCGCTGATCTTTTCGCGTTTGCTTTGTTCGGTTTCATCGACGGTGCGCCGATCAGTCACTTCCATCAGATGCCAACCAAATTGGCTGCGAAATGGGTCGCTCAAAGTTCCGATCTCAAGCTGGTCGGCGACCGATTCATACTCTTTGACCATCGCCCCCGGTTGATGCCAGCCAAGGTCTCCGCCGTCGGCTCCAGAGGCATAATCGACCGAGTAAAGCCGAGCAAACTTAGCGAAATCTTCGCCCGCAATTATCCGCTGGCGATATTCGGCTAACTGACCTTGAGCATCTTCTTCTGACACTAATTCATTAGGCTTTATTAAAATGTGGCGACTGCGAGTTTGAGCTACCAGCGTTTGCTGCTGATCGCGCAAATCAGCTAGATAGACGATGTGAAACCCACTAGCGCTGCGAATTGGGCCGGCGTGATCTTTTGCCTTCATTTTTAACACCTGCTTGCTAAACAAGCTCGGCAGCTCTGCTTGTTTGCGCCAGCCCAAATCGCCGCCCTGCAACGCAGAACCACCTGAAGAAAAAGTGTTGGCGAGTGTATCAAACGGTTCGCCCTGGTCGAGTTTGGAAAGAATTTCCTGGGCGATCGACTTCGCTCGATCAACCTGTTCGGGTGATGCGGCATCGGCAACCGCAATTAGAATATGCGACAGTCGATACTCGAATCGAGTCGAGTCTTCGCCGCTGCGCTTGATATAGTCATCGACCTCGAGATCGCTGAGGTTGGTGTTTCGTTGGCTATATTGGCGGCGGAGTATGTTGATAATCATTTCACGCCGAATGCTGCCCCGGTATTCATCGTAGTTGATTCCCTGAG
>CBDTWQ010000361.1:0-2738 GCA_965364115.1 uncultured Gammaproteobacteria bacterium
CCGGCAATTCGCAAGCGCAATGCATTGAGTTTGATAAACCCTTCAGCATCTTTCTGGTCATAGGCACCGCGGTCATCTTCGAAAGTCACAATGGCCTCGTCAAACAAACTATTGTGCTCTGATTTACGCCCCACCACGGAGACTGAGCCCTTGTATAACTTAAGCCGAACGATCCCATTCACGGTGACCTGAGATGCATCGATCATTTGCTGCAACATCTCTCGCTCTGGGCTCCACCAATAGCCGTTGTAAATCAAATTGGCATATTTAGGCATTAACTCGTCTTTGAGGTGGGCCACTTCTCGATCAAGGGTGATCGACTCGATGCCGCGGTGAGCTTTCAGCATGATGCTGCCACCCGGCGTTTCATAGCAACCGCGAGATTTCATGCCAACGTAACGGTTTTCAACGATATCAAGTCGACCGATACCATGAGCACCACCTTCTTGATTCAACCGCGTTAAGACCTGTGCCGGGCTCAAACGCTCACCATCAATCGCGACAATGTCGCCGCCTTCAAACTCGATTTCTAGATATTTGGCTTGATCAGGCGCCTCTTCGGGTGAAACTGAGCGCTGCCACATGGTGTCATTGGCTTCGAACCAAGGATCTTCGAGTTCACCACCTTCATATGAAATGTGGAGCAAGTTAGCATCCATCGAATAAGGCGACTTGGCGCCTTGTTTATTCTCAATTGCAATGCCCGCTGCGGCGGCATATTGCAGCAGGCTTTCGCGTGAATTCAAATCCCACTCACGCCAGGGCGCAATAATTCTAATATCTGGATTCAGCGCATAGGCACCCAGTTCAAAACGAACCTGATCATTGCCTTTGCCGGTGGCGCCGTGCGAGACCGCGTCAGCACCCGTTTCTGCCGCAATTTCGATTAATCGTTTGGCAATCAATGGGCGTGCAATCGAGGTTCCCAGTAAATACTCACCCTCGTAGACCGTGTTAGCGCGGAACATTGGATAAACGAAATCACGCACAAATTCTTCTTGTAGGTCTTCGATATAAATTTCTTTGACGCCATATTTCTCCGCTTTGACGCGCGCTGGCTCGACTTCTTCACCTTGCCCGATATCGGCAGTGAAGGTGACCACCTCGCAATCATACTCATCCTCTAACCACTTGAGGATCACGGAAGTATCGAGACCACCGGAATAAGCCAAGACCACTTTGTTGACTACTTTATTTTTCATTTTCGCCCTGCTCTATCACTGCTTTGAAAAAAGGACACATTGTCGTTTCAATTTGCGAAAAAATCCACATAATGTTGGCACGTGGGCTGGTGCCATTTGAGCCTGCCGTCGTCGGCAATCTAAAGGGAGCAGAGCATGACCAATCCAGCCTTCAGAATTCATCCCATGGAATTGGGACCGATGGAGAATTTCGTTTATTTAGTGGAAGACGTTGCGAGCCGACGATGCGCGGTGGTTGACCCCGCTTGGGAGGTCGATCAAATTGTCAGCAAAGCAAACGAACTCGACCTAAAAATAACCGACATTCTGCTTACGCATAGCCATCACGACCATATCAACGGCATCGATGGCGTGCTGAAACACGCCAATGCTGAAGTGCATTTACTCAAGCCTGAGTATGATTTCTGGCAAGACGGCCTCGAAACACCCAAGCTCCACCATGGCGGTGATGAAATATCGCTCGGTTCGAGCCAAATCAAGATTCACCATACGCCGGGCCACACCCCAGGGTCAGCTTGCTTTCAGCTGGGCAATGAAATTATCACCGGTGATACGCTGTTTGTATTTGGCTGTGGCCGTTGCGACCTCCAAGGCGGCAACCCTGAAGAAATGTTCCACACCCTAAGCCGAATGAAAGAGCGGCTACCAGCCGATATGATTATTCATCCTGGACATAACTACTCGATCAAAAAATCGTCAACCTTGGGCGAAGAACTCGAGGGCAATCCCTTTATGCACTATGAAGATCAACAAGCCTTTGTTCGTTATCGAATGACGGTGCACGACGCAACTCGCGATGAACCTTATGCTGCGGTCAGTCAACAGCAGCTCAAAATCGCCAATTTGTTATGAACGGAAAGTTTATGCTGATGCCAACCGATCGAAGTGTGGGAATTCTGCGTATCGAACCATCGGCGAATTGGCAGATCAGCGAATTGGGCATTAGCGATTTAGTTAGGCATCCATTTAAAATTAACGAGATAGCGCCGTTTTGACTGACCAACATACCTTAGTGCTCATGCCAGGGATCGATGGAACCGGTCGACTGTTTGAACCTTTGATTCCAATTCTGAGGCCACACTTCAATTTATCTATCGTCACCTACCCGGCGCTTAACTCATTTCAGGGATATGTAGACTGCGCACTCAGCCAACTGCCAGCCGATGGCGAATTCTCGCTGGTCGCCGAGTCTTTCTCCGGTCCTGTGGCCATAATGCTGATGTCACTTTACCCTGATCTGATCGGTCCATCAGTGCTCGCCGCAACCTTTGCGCGTTCGCCACTGGCGGAACTGACTAGAATGGTGAATTATCTGCCGAACCAAATGTTTTCAATTGGTGCCTCCAGCGAGTTCTCGAAAGACGTTTACGCTTTAAAAGATTTCAGCCCACTAGACACCCAGCCGTTGCCGATTAATGTGACCAATGAAATTGATGGCGCGGTGTTAAAGCAACGTTGCGAATTACTCAGCCGGATCGACGTCTCCACCCTACTGCCGCACATCAAAGTGCCTATTTTGCAACTGCATGGAACTCT
>CBDTWQ010000362.1:0-2734 GCA_965364115.1 uncultured Gammaproteobacteria bacterium
TTGATCGATGAGCAGCAGACGCTGCTAAAGATGAATTACATTCCGGACACTAATCGGACCCTAACGATCCAACGCGACGAGAACCAGTCGCTTTCCTCCCTACTAATCAACCACAAGCTCGACGCCTATCCAGTGTTTGGCGAAGGCGTGATCAAAAGTTCGTTATTTGAAGCGGCTGCAAATGCTGACATTCCAGAGGACGTTATCATGGACCTAGCCGCCATTTTTGGCTGGGACATCGACTTCTCGCTCGACATTCGAGTGGGTGACCGGTTTAGTATCGTCTATGAAGAGCTTTTCAAGGGCGACGAAAAAATTCGCAATGGTCGAATTCTGTCGGCTGAATTCGTTAATAACGGCAACACCTTCCGCGCGGTCTACTACACCGACCCAAGCGGAAACAGTGACTATTACTCGCCTGATGGAAAAAGCATGCGCAAGGCCTTCCTTCGTAGCCCAGTGGAGTTCTCCCGAATCAGCTCTCGCTTTAGCAAAAACCGCTGGCACCCCGTATTGTCCAAATGGCGTTCGCACAAAGGCGTTGATTATGTCGCTTCAAGCGGCACTCCGGTGCGCGCATCAGGTGATGGAAAAATTTCATTCGCGGGCAACAAGGGTGGCTACGGACGCCTTGTGCTGATTCAGCATGGTGGCCGCTATACAACCGCATACGGCCATTTAAGCCGTTTTGCTCGAGGTATTAGAGGTGGCAAAAAAGTCAAACAAGGTGAGGTGATCGGCTATGTTGGTCGCACCGGGCTAGCTACCGGGCCTCATTTACACTATGAGTTTCGAGTTAACGGCGTACATCGCAATCCGCTAACGGTCAAGTTGCCGGAAGCCAAACCAGTAGATTCAACCTATCTCACACATTTCGAACAAAACACTCGGGCCTACCTCACCATGCTGCGATTGATGGATCGCAAGCTGGCCGACAATTCGCAGTGACCGCCGGCAACAGCTCTGAAATATATATAGGCTTGATGTCCGGCACCAGCCTCGATGGTGTCGACGCAGTTATTGTAGATTTTTCAATTTCCCCACCGAATATCTTGTTTTCGAGCACATTCGCCTTCGACCAAGCTTTGCGCCAAGAACTGAGCCAACTGGTTCGCAATCAAACAACAACCTTAGATCAACTCTATCACCTCGACGCCCGATTGGCGGATCTTTACGTCCATGCGGTATCCCAAGCAATTGAAACCTCGAAAATCAATCGCGAAGAAATCAAAGCGATCGGCTGTCATGGACAAACGATTCGTCATAGACCCGACGCTCCAATAGCTTACACCGCACAATTGGGTGATCCCAACCGAGTAGCAGCACTCAGCCGCTTAACTACGGTGGCCGATTTTCGACGTAAAGACATGGCCTTCGGGGGTCAAGGCGCTCCTCTGGCCTCGGCTTATCACCGATTTCTGTTTCATTCCGCTGAGGAGAACCGAGTCCTACTCAACATCGGCGGCATCGCCAATATCACCAGTTTACCCGCCAATTCAAGCGAGCCTATTTCCGGGTTCGATACCGGCCCCGGTAACACCTTGTTAGATTACTGGACTAAACGACAAAAAAATGAAGACTTTGATCACGAAGGTGAGTGGGCCCGCCAGGGGCGAGTCAATGCTGATTTGTTGCAAGAGATGTTAACCCGCGAACCTTACTTCTCCGCCAAACCGCCAAAATCAACCGGCACCGAATATTTTAACAGTGACTGGCTAGAACAATTCCAGCCCGAAAGGTACGCGATTAATGACGTTCAAGCGACCTTGCTGGAGCTCACGGTTAACTCGATAGCAGAAGCCGTAACCAACTTGGAGCCGTCCATACAAAGCTTATTTGTATGTGGCGGAGGCGCTAGTAACTTGTTTATGCTTGAGCGACTGCGAGCGAAGCTCTGCAATCTCAAACTAAGCACCACTCAGTCGCTGGGCGTTGACCCTAATTATGTCGAGGCTTGCGCATTCGCCTGGTTGGCTCGAGAGCGACTCCACCATCGACCTGGAAACCTGACGGAGGTCACCAACGCCAGCCAGCCATGCGTGCTTGGTGGCATGTATGACCCCAATTGAAGCTAAACCGGCACAACCAACAGTAAAATCAAGATCAAAACATAATTTGATTTGTGAATTGGTTAACTATTTCCCGAATGGATTCGGAATTTAGCTTATTACGTTCGCGAAATTGCTGCTATTATCGCATTTAGCAGATCAGGTCGAACCACTTCAATGAAATCCTCAAGCAGCATAATCACGTTATCAGTGCTCACTGCATTGACCTGTGGCCATGCTTCAGCGGAATTTATTGGCTTCAGCATTAAAGCAGCTAAAGGTCTGCCGGCATTATCGGGTTCGCTCAATAACAGAGGTCCAAGCATCGAACTAGTCGATGATCTCGGTGCGGTAGGGTCTCGTAACCCATCGATGATGCTAATTCTGGAACACCCCATTGCGGCGTTACCCAACATCAAATATTCAACTTATGAACTCGGTTCATCGGCAACTTACACGCTTGATAATGACATCCAGTTCAACGGCACTTCTTTCTCTTCTGGCAATCAAATAACTTCAAGTTTTGACATCGACCACGATAACATCGTGCTGTACTATCAGTTCTTGAACGATGGCCTCGATCTCGATTTGGGTGTTGACCTGAAGCGCTTCGCTGGCGAAATATCGGTCAGCGGTGAGTCTAGTAGCAGCATCGAAATAAATGAAATAGTGCCACTCTTTTACCT
>CBDTWQ010000363.1:0-2734 GCA_965364115.1 uncultured Gammaproteobacteria bacterium
TTCTCAATCAGATTCTCGGGCGCCCTAAAAGCGAGCGACCCTTTCTGTTGTTGGTCGTCGGTTTTCCTGCCGATGATGCAACTGTGCCAGATATTTCTCGCAAGCCGTTAACCGAATTCACTTCATTTATTGAAGAGTAGCGCTTAGTCCTTGTGACGACTCGAGTGTCAGCGAGCATAATTCGGTGCGATAAGATTCGGATTGATCCAGTGGCGCATCAGAATTGATGAAATCATCTGAATAAGATTTGACCGACAACTTCAGTGCGGGCAAGTAGTTTCGGTTTCTCGAGATTCCCCAAAGTTGTAAGCTGTGGATATAGCTTAGATAAGTTTCTACAGGTTTGCGTGAGGGCGAGTGATAATTAATCGACGCTGATTGTTTGAGAAGGATCGTTGTTACATTTTTGTGGCAACGGGGTATAAATGTCTTTAAATATGCTTGTTTTGAGGCATTTCACAATAATTGGAGTACTCATGGGAACCTTTAAGCAATATTTAATCGGTATTTCGGCGTTTGCGTTATTAACAGGGCCGCAAGTCTGGGCAGCTGACTTGCCACAAGCCGTTGTTAAAAAACAAGAAATGGTCGTCAGCGCTAATCCACTAGCTTCAAAAGCAGGTGCGGATGTTTTGAAGAAAGGCGGCACTGCGGCGGACGCAATGGTCGCGGTGCAAACCGTGTTGGGACTGGTCGAGCCGCAATCTAGTGGCATTGGCGGTGGTGCTTTTGTGGTTTATTACGACGCTAAGACGGGCACCACAACGACCATAGACGCTCGAGAAAAAGCACCCGCATCGGCTAACGAAGACCGATTTGTTCGTTTTACCCAACCGGGTGGTGGCGGGTTTTTTGCCGCATGGCAGAGTGGTCTCTCGGTCGGCGTTCCAGGCACACCTCGAATGATGGAGTATGTGCAGAACAAATACGGCAAGATGAAGTGGGAAGACCTGCTCAAAACCGCTGAGAAGCTCGCGAAAAAGGGCTTTTTGCTGACCGATAGCACCAGTTCTGAAGTGGCCGGTTTGCTCGCACGCAATTCCGATTGTGAGAATCGATTATTTTTTCGTGACCCGACAGCCTTCAATTACTTTGCCACCAGCTGCACCGAAGCAAAGCCAGGTGGCACCAAAATGAAGAACCCTGACTATGCTAAAACCATGGAAACCTTGGCTAAGAAGGGCGCCGATGGGTTTTATTATGGCGAAATAGCAAAAAATATTGCCGCCGCAGTTCAAAGCGACCCGGCGATTGGCGGAGATATGACCGTTGCCGATCTTGCCAATTACGATGTGGTTGAACGTGCTCCCGTTTGTTTCGAATATCGCGGGCACAATGTCTGCGGCATGGGGCCACCCTCGTCAGGTGCGTTGGCCGTAGGGCAAATATTGGGCGTTCTCGAGAATTTTGACTTCAGTGGTTTGACCCCGCTAGACGTTGAGACAGTGCATCGCTTTACTCAGGCGGGCCGTTTGGCTTTCGCTGACCGTGGCCGTTACGTCGGCGATAGCGATTTTATTGATGTGCCGGTAGCGGGTATGTTGAACAAAGACTATCTCAGGTCACGCTATGAGTTGATTACCGATACTGATATGGGTCGTGCAGCAGCTGGCACGCCGCCTGGTGTTCTTCAGTCGCTGGCTGGGGATTACAGCGCGAAGAACTCGGGAACTAGTCATGTTTCGATTGTCGATCGTTGGGGTAATGCCTTATCAATGACCACCACGATCGAAAGCTCGTTTGGTAATGGTGTGATGGTGAACGGATTCCTGCTAAATAATGAATTGACTGACTTCTCATTCTCGCCAATGGATAGCACTGGACTGGCTGTGGCCAACCGTGTTCAGCCGAACAAACGTCCGCGCAGTTCGATGTCACCTACGATTGTTTTTGATGCTGATGGCATGCCGGTAATAATCACCGGTTCTCCAGGAGGCTCTCGGATCATCGGATACACCGCTCAGTCGATTATGAACATGATTGATTTTGGCCTCGACCCGCAGCAAGCGATCAACGTGCCGCATTTCATGAATCGAAATGGCCGTTCCGATGTCGAGAGACCCATACCTGGGGTTACCCTTGAATATGATGCTGAGGCGCTCGCCGATGCGTTGATAAAACGTGGTCATAGTGATCCTGACGCTAGTCTAAAAGATCGCTCGGTTGGCATCATTACGCAAACTAGCGGCTTGTCGATTATTCAAGTGGTGAGAGAAGAGGGCGGTGATGATCACGGCCACAGTGATCAAAAAATGACTCTAATCGGTGGTGCTGATCATCGACGCGATGGCAGCGTTGCCGGGAAGTAATTACGTCGGGAGTGGCACAGTATACCTAAGTCAGCTTGCTGAAATAAGTATACTGTCCCAGGTTACGAAATATCTATACCGTCCCAAACCTTACGACACTGGAATTTTTAAATTCTCTTGTATTTTGAGATGCGTCGCAGTTTCATTTTTGCGACAACGGGGGTATAAATGTCTTTAAGTGTGCTCGTCTTGAGGCATTTCACAATAACTGGGAGTAACAATGGGAACCTTTAAACAATATATAGTCGGCATTTCAGCGTTAGCGTTATTAACAGGGCCGCAAGTCTGGGCAGCTGATCTGCCACAAGCCGTTGTTAAAAAACAAGAAATGGTCGTCAGCGCCAATCCACTGGCTTCAAAAGCAGGTGCTGATGTTTTGAAGAAAGGCGGCACTGCGGCGGACGCAATGGTCGCGGTGCAAACCG
>CBDTWQ010000364.1:0-2733 GCA_965364115.1 uncultured Gammaproteobacteria bacterium
CTGAACACAACAAACGCCACAGCCACCAAACTCGAACTCAAGCCAGGTGATTGGCAGAAAATCGTATTTTTCAGTCAGCGCCAGCTGCGAGTTGCCAACTTCAAGAAACAACACGCCAGTTTCACTCAGGTAGCTTTCGGCTTGCGCCAAAATACGCCCGACGATCTCCAGCCCATCACCGCCCGCTTGCAAGCCAAGCACCGGCTCGAATCGAAATTCATCGGTCAAGGCCGCCATATCTTCGGCATCAACATAGGGTGGATTGGTGACGATTATATCGAATTCTTGCGGTGGTATCGCGGCGAATAAGTCAGACTCGATCAAATTCAAACGTCCGCTTAGGTCGTGCCGTTCAAGGTTAATAGCGGCTACCTCGAGGGCATCAGGCGACAGATCGGCCGCACTCACCTGGGCGTCGGGAAAGTGATATTTCGCCGCAATCGCGATGCAGCCACTGCCGGTGCAAAGATCAAGAATCTTGCCGACCCCGCTGGCATCAACCCAGGGCTCGAAAAACCCAGCCACCAGCTCCGCGATCGGTGAGCGTGGAATCAAGACGCGTTGATCAACATAGAAATTGAGCCCACAAAACCATGACTCTTGGGTGATATAAGCGGCTGGCATTCGAGAACTGGCTCTTAATTGCAACCGTTCAAGCACCCGTTGTCGTTCGTCTAACGTCAGCTTCGCATCAAGATAGGGGTCTGTAAAATCGGTGGGCAATGACAGTGAATGCAGCACCAGATAGCGCGCCTCGTCAAACGCCGTGGCAAAACCATGGCCGAAATCAAGCTGCTGCCTCGAAAACTCGCTGCTGCCCCATCGAATAAAGTCACGAATGGTGACTAAAAGTTGCAATTTTTCAGGGATCGACACGTTGTGTTTAAGGCCAGTTAAAATATAATGCGACGAATTTTACACCATAAGCTGAATGAATAAATCGAGTATTACCTTTGTCGCCTTGATCGCCTTAGTGGCAGGCTTTTCTCTGTCATGGTATTGGCAAGGTAACCAAACAATCGAACTCGAGAACGGCCTTTGGTTTGGCGAGCAAGCTCGGCCATTGCCCGACTTCGAATTAATTGATCACAACAATCAGCCGCTAACCCCCAGCCGTTTTGAGGGCAAGTGGAACCTGGTTTTCTTTGGTTACACTCACTGCCCCGATATCTGCCCAGTGACGATGCAGACGATGAAAGAGATGATGGCTGAAATTGACGATGTTGATATCAAAAAAGTCTTGCAGGTCTATTTTGTGTCGGTTGACCCAGATCGAGATAACAGCGAACTATTGGCTGATTATGCAACCTATTTCAACCCTGCGTTCATCGGCGCCAGCGCACCAATGGAGCAATTAACGCTATTAACCCGTTCGCTCGGAATTGCGCACAAGCTGCACAAAAAATCGGACACTGACACCGACTATCTGGTTGACCACAGCGGCGCGGTGGTTCTAGTTAACCCCGAGATCCAATATGCCGGCCTGTTCAGCGCACCGCATAACGCACAGCAGATGGCGCGCGATATTACCCGAATCGTCGAACACAACTGATTTCATGCAATCTATATTCATGCAACCTAGAAAACTTGATCTAAAAGCACATCGATTGCTTCTCTTAGTGGCATTGATCCTACCGACGGCGGCCTTCGCTGAAATAAGCATTGAAGGCAGCTGGATTCGAGACCTGCCACCGAGCATGCCGATGCGGGCGGGTTACTTCACGATTAAAAATTCAGGGGAAACTGACATTTCGATCAAGTCGATTCACAGTCACGTTTTCGCCAAAATTGAAATTCATAAAACCGTTCACGCCGATGGCATGATGAGAATGGAACCCACCCCGAACCTCAAGATCAAGGCGGGCTCCAGCGTTGAATTAATCCCGGGTGGCTTGCATCTGATGCTAATGAAGCCAAAGCAACCGGTTAAACGAGGCGACAAAATCCAAGTCGAAATAGAATTTGATGACGGCAGCCAACAAACGCTGGTGATGGAAGTTAAACCAAAAGTATGAATGGACTAGGCCCAAAGCATCGGTTTTTGAAGTTTGTCTTCTACATTATTCCGCATCATGCGATTTCGAGGGTGGTTTATCATCTGACTCGAATTCAAGGGCCTCTGGTGCAACCAATGATCGCCTGGTTCGTAGCGAACTTTAAGGTCGACATGAGCGAGGCGGTGGAACCTGACATCAGCCGCTACAAAACCTTTAATCAGTTCTTCACTCGGCCGTTAAAAAAAGGCAGCCGCCCGGTAGTCGCGGCCGAAAACATGCTTGCCTGCCCCTGCGACGGTAAAATTTCTGAAGCTGGCTCGATTGAGAAGGGCGCGATTATGCAGGCCAAAGGCCGAACCTATAGCGTCACGGAATTACTCGGTGGCAACGCCAAATTGGCCAAGACCTTTAACAACGGTCAGTTTGCAACCATTTATCTTGCACCCAATAATTATCACCGCATACATATGCCGCTGACCGCGAGGGTCAATCGAATGATTCATATTCCCGGGCGATTGTTCAGCGTGGCACCCTGGACGGTGGAATCAATTCCGCGAATTTTCGCCCGCAATGAACGCTTGGTTTGCCTCCTCAGCACGGCTGCCGGACCGATGGCGATGGTATTGGTAGGAGCGATCAACGTTTCTTCTATTGAGACCATATGGAGCGGGCCAGTTTTGCCACCCAAAGCATCGAAAGTTAGACAGTTCGATTTCACCAAAAGTAAAAAAGGCGC
>CBDTWQ010000365.1:0-2733 GCA_965364115.1 uncultured Gammaproteobacteria bacterium
TTCGAAATCGCGGCAACAGATGGCTCAAATCAGGGAAACTATTATGAACTTGAAAATCTGCGAGTAGGTGCCCATCGAATCCCGGTGGATCAACAAGCAGCGGTCTACGTGCCCTATCGCGGCCCTGAAGGCAGCTTTCGATATATTCCAGCCCACCAGATCATTAATCGTGAGGTGGCCTCTTCTGATCTAAACAACAAAATAATTTTAATCGGCACCTCAGCACCCGGCCTACTGGATTTACGCTCAACGCCTTTGCAGGCAGTTTACCCGGGTGTCGAAATCCATGCCAATATCATCTCTGGAATTCTCGACAATCGAATAAAGCATCGGCCGGCATGGGTATACGCCTACGAGTTGATTTTACTCGTCTGCATTGCAGCCACGATGCTTTTGCTGTTGCCACTGCTAACACCCTTGATGGCAACCACTAGCACATTGAGTCTAGCCGGATTGATCGTGGCAGGCACTAGCTTAGCCTGGAGCAATCAGTTGATTCTGCCGATTGCGAACGCTTTGATTCTTATGGTTACCCTATATCTGCTGCATATGTCCTACGGTTTCTTCGTCGAGTCGCGCGACAAACGGCGGCTTGCTGGCTTATTTGGCCAATACATTCCGCCTCAACTAGTCGCAGAAATGTCAGAATCACCCGAAAATTATGCACTCGAAGGCGAAAACCGCGAAATGACAGTACTCTTCTCCGATGTGCGCGGGTTCACCACTATTTCAGAAGGAATGAATCCGAAACAACTCTCACAGTTGATGAATTCATTGCTCACGCCTTTGACTCGGGTGATTCACAAACATCGTGGAACCATCGACAAATACATGGGTGATGCGATCATGTCTTTCTGGGGTGCGCCGCTAGCCGACAGCAATCATCCTAGACACGCACTCGAAGCTGCGATCGAAATGATTGACACGTTGAAACTGATGCAGATCGATTTTAAGGCGCGTGACTGGCCAGAAATCAACATCGGGATTGGGTTGCATAGCGGAAAGATGAATGTCGGCAACATGGGTTCCGAATTTCGCATGGCGTACACGGTTCTTGGTGATGCGGTCAATCTCGGCTCCCGCATTGAAGGTTTAACTAAATACTACAAGGTCAACATCATTGTTTCGCAAGCGACGAAAGATGCGATCCCCGAATTTTTATTTCGTGAACTAGATTTGGTTTTAGTCAAAGGCCGAAGTGAGTCGGTCGCCATTTTTGAACCGGTTGGATACCAAGATCAAATAGAGACGGCACTGATCGAAGAGCTGGACCAGCATCATGCGGGGTTAAATCAATATAGAAATCGAATGTGGGATCAAGCGGAGGCCACTTTCACCGACCTCCATCAAGCTTTTCCTAAAAGCCACCTTTACGAACTCTATTTGCAACGCACCATGGCTTTTCAAAAACAACCGCCTGAAACAGACTGGGCCGGCGTTTTTGTACACACTTCAAAATAATTGACTGAAATTCGTCGACTCTGTGTTCACATCACCAGCCTCGAAAAACCGAGACTCAATTTTTCCAGTATGGGCGCAGTGTCTCAGCAAGAATATTTATCCCTTTGCACAAAGCGGCCTCATCTTGGACATAATTGAGTCGAATACAACTTTCACCATGAGAGTTGGAGGACTGCCCTGGGAAAAAATATTTACCTGGCACCACTAGCAGGCCTTTTTGCTTCAACTGCTGATAAAGTTGACTGGTTGGAATGCTCAAGTCTTCAAACCACAGCCAGAGAAAAATGGAGCCTTCTGGCTTATGAATATGCAGTCGAGGGTCATCAATCGCAGCGCGCAACAGCCCCACCGCGAGCGCCGCTCGTTTCTGATAAAAAGGTTTGATCGTGTTATCGCACAGCGGCAATAGCGCCTTGTCAATAATCAACTGATTGATCAGAGTGGCGCCAATACCACTGGGCGCCAAGCTGCTAGTGGCGGTCAGATTTGTGAAGTACTGGATCACCTCTTCATTGGCAATGATGATGCCGGTTCGGGCGCCAGGTAAACCCAGTTTTGATAAGCTCATGCAGACGATACAATTTTCGTTCCAAAACGGATTGATCTGGCTAAAGACAATATTAGGAAACGGTGTGCCGTAGGCGTTGTCTATCATCAACGGAACATTATTATCTCGTGCGATCTGATCCAACCGCTGAATCTCAGCGTCGGTTAACACGTTGCCACTGGGGTTGGTTGGCCTTGAAACACAAATCAACCCGGTCGATTTATCCACCGGCAAATTATCGAAATCCACTTGATATTTGAAAAATCCATCTTCGAGGTGAACGATACTGGCTGCCTGACTCTTGATCAAATCAGGCGCCACTCCAACATCGCAGTAACCAATATATTCGGGCACCAGTGGCACCAAAACTTGCTGATGTGCCCCCCGGGCCTTGCCAGCAAAGGAATTGAAAAGTAAGAAGAAGGCGCTTTGACTACCATGCGTAAGCGCGATGTTTTTATGACTGATCTTCCAACCATATTGTTGCTTGAAAAGCTCAGCTAGGTTGCGGATGAAAGCCTGGTTACCTTGCGGCCCGTCATAATTCGCCAATGTTTTAAGTAGTGCGCCCGATTGCTGAACCTCACTAAGCAGGTTGTTGTAAACCGACATGACTTGCGGGATTGCAGCGGGATTGCCTCCGCCAAGCATAATCATGTCTTCTTGAGCCAATCCTTCGCTGAGGTCATCCATCAAATGGGTGATTCCCGCGTATCCTTCAAAAT
>CBDTWQ010000366.1:0-2730 GCA_965364115.1 uncultured Gammaproteobacteria bacterium
CCCAAGGGCAACTTCCCTGCATGAATCTGTCTTATCGAAAAGCCAGTCGCGTCATCAGCCAGATCTACGATCGCGAACTGGCTGAGGTGGGGCTCAAGTGTGGTCAATTCAGCATACTTCGAGCGGTACGCGAAATGCGCCTAACGACCAATAAGAAGTTGCAGGAACTGCTGGTGCTTGAGCAAACCACACTGACACGTGGCCTTAAACCGTTGGTCCGAGAAGGTTATATAAAAGTCGAACTCGGCGAAGATAAGCGCGAAAAACTATTGTCATTGACTCGGGAAGGGAAGGAGTTGTATGTCAGGGCAGATAAAAAATGGCAACTGGCCCAGGATGCTGTGATCAGGAAACTGGGGCGTAAAACATCTGAACAGATGATGGAAATGAACCAGGCGTTAGTCGCTTTACGGGATTAGTTTTTTTTAAACCAAGTATACATGCATATACATATATATAGGATGATGGAAATGAACAAATTTACAAACAAGTATGGGGAGTGGGCGCTGATAACTGGGGCTTCAAAAGGAATTGGTTTGGAGTTTTCCAGGCAAATCGCAGCGACTGGGCTCAATGTTGTGTTGGTTGCGCGGTCTGACAGCCGCCTCAAGCAACTGTCCAGTGCTATCGAACGTGATTATCCGATAAAAACCAGAGTTATTGCCGCGGATTTGACAGAGGTAGACGGGATAGCGCGCCTATTCGAGGCGACCGCTGATCTCGATATCG
This sequence comes from uncultured Gammaproteobacteria bacterium, assembly GCA_965364115.1. Lineage (GTDB taxonomy): Bacteria > Pseudomonadota > Gammaproteobacteria. The sequence continues at coordinate 730 of CBDTWQ010000366.1, forward strand.
GCTTGCTGGTCAATAATGCCGGTCGTGAAGATTCCGGCCCGTTTTTACAGATCCCGATTGATGATGCGATTAAAACGGTCGATCTGAATATAAAGGTGCCGTTGCAACTGACGCAGCACTTCGCGACGAAAATGCGAGCGCGGGGAAAAGGCGGCATCTTGATCATGTCTTCAATTGTCGCATTTCAAGGTGTGCCCAACATTGCCAACTACGCTGCCAGCAAAGCCTACGATCTGGTGTTTGCCGAAGGTATCGCGGCGGAACTGGAGCCGTTAAATATCGATGTTCTATCCGTCAATCCGGGGTTCACCCAATCTGAGCTTTCGCCGGGTATCAATTTTGATGGTCTGCCAATTAATCCCATGTCGGCCGCTGCAGTGGTTAAAACGGCCCTCAAAGATCTTGGGACATCTCGAGTCAGTGTGCCGGGTTCGGTGAATAAATTTTTGTACTACTCAGGCAAATACCTACAGCCTAGGCGTCTTAACACCGCTGCCTTTGGTGGTGTATTTCGCAAGGTACTTCGCAACAAGTTGGGGGCTTCGGATGCGGTTGCGAGCCCCCACACTTCGAATTCGTAGTTTTCTTAAATAACCAACAATCGCAAGGAATAGAAACATGAATATAACCATGATATTTTTTACTCAATTTATTTTAAGTCTGGTGGTGATAGGACTATTGGCGAGATGGTACGCAGCGCCCTGGTTGGCTGAAAAATCATTGGAAGTCGCCCTGATGGTCTTGATTGCCCCGCACGCCTTCAGACATATAGGGTTGGCATTTATGGTGCCCTCATTAAATCAACCCGAGATGCCGTTAGAATTTGCGACGCGCGCGGCCTATGGGGATCTGCTCAGTGGCATTCTGGCTCTGCTGGTTTTAATTGCCTTGCGAAGTCGCTGGTCTCTAGCGATTCCGCTGGCCTGGGTATTTAGCATTGTCGGGCTTGCTGATCTTGCCAATGCGCTTCGCCAGGACGACGCAATCTTATACATGGGTGCGACCTGGTTCATTCCTACATTTTTTGTACCGATCCTGCTAGTAACCCACGTCATGGTGATGACACGTTTGGTCAGAAAAGCGAAGGGACACGAGTTTTCATGCAGCAGTAAAGCCGCGCTGCGATGAAGACACCAAGCTAAAATTCGATCAATGGGTGTCTGAGCAAGGTGACGCGGCGACTTGAGCGTATAGTTTGCTAATCTCGACCAGCCTAAAGTTAGGGTCGAGGTTGTTTTTACAAAATAAATCGTTGGGCATCATGACTGTAAAAACTTGACGCGGTAGCACCCATTAATTGAATTTGTTCAGGCTTAATCTAACACCAGGAAAAATCTTCACTGGCGTTACTTAACCAATCTATAAACAATCGCGTTCGAGTAGAGAGATAACGGTTCTGTGGATACAGTGCGTAGATAGCTGATTCTGGATAAGTCGGGTAACCGGGAAACAACGGCACCAGTTGACCGGATTTTAGATAGGCGTCTGCGCTGAAGGCCGGGAGCAATGCAACCCCCAGACCGCGCAAACAGGCTTCTAGTTGCATCTCTGCTGTGTTTGCAGCGAAGTTCCGATTCAGGGTTTGTGTGCCGATCACACCATTGCTATCACGATAACGCCATTCTTCTTTTTGGGTGTGCATGTTATAGACAATTCCGGGGTAATCAGAAATCTGTTCGACTGATTCAGGTAATCCATATTCGTCTATCAGTTTTGTCCCGGCACATAAAATGATAGGGCAGGGTGCCAATTTCCGAGCAATCAGAGTCGAGTCTTCGAGTGACCCGATTCTAATGACCACATCAAATCCCTCGCCGACCACATCGGCCCAGCGGTCATTAAACTCGACCTCGAGTTCTACCTCAGGATACTGTTCAGCAAAAGCAGCTATCGGGCGAGTCAGAAATTGTGTTCCGAATGACATCGGCGCATTCACTTTGAGTTTACCGGTAGGGCAAGCCTTCAGTTCCTGAATTTGTTGCTCGGCTTCATCCAGGTCTT
>CBDTWQ010000367.1:0-2727 GCA_965364115.1 uncultured Gammaproteobacteria bacterium
TGCGAGCCGACATGATCTATTTTGACTTGCCGGGTGGCGGCAGCGTGTTTGCCACCGGCTCGATTACCTTTTGCGGCAGTCTGCCGTGGAATGAGTTTGACAATAATATCTCCCAAATCCTTGAGAATATTATTGCCCACAAATTGATCTGAGCTTTTTCTAAGATGTGTCGAAGTCAGTGAACATACCTCGTATCAACGAAATGCGATTGAGGTCTCAATTAATTTTGCTAGAGCCTGAATATCCGCCACAATTTGTGCACAACGGTATTTTGAGAATCAGAAAAGTATCTAGAAAACTCCGGCCATATCAAGTTGAAGTCGATCGGGATCATAACCCGAAACTTAGCGATTAGGCATAAAACAATAGCAATAATTAAAGTTGCCACGATAAAGGTGTTAATTCGAGAAGAACTCAGGGCAGCGAGGTAAGTTACATAACCAGCACAATGCTTTTTTGAGTCGTGGCGCTCATGGGTTTAATGAAGCATTACTTCGAATTCGAGTTTAAAACAAAATCTTCAAGTTTTTTGTCGATACCGAGCACATGCAGTTTGAGCCATTCATAGAGAAAGTCGGATAGCGAAACTTGCAGGCTATAATGCTGACTGGGGTCAGTTTCAATCATTGCTGCCAGCTCTTCTCGGAATCGGTCATGCGCGGCAACATGAGCTGTCTGGTGAGGATAGTCGAGCAATTCCATATAGGTTTCCTCTAGGACGAAGTGATGCTCGGCGTAGAGTTTCAGTCGAATCGTAATGTCGGGATCGAAAGGCTCCTCCTTGATCTTGTCGATTAGTTCGAAGAGCACCTGATGCTGTGTGTCTTGCCAGATAATGTCGCTGGTTTTTTGCATTCGAGGGTTTCTTTATATTTGCGTCACTCCAAAATAAAGGAAAATATTGCGATGATTTTGATCTGGGTCAATTAAACAAAATTCAGACTGATTGACTGAGACCTAAACTGATGAGAGGAGATGGTGGCACTTCAAAAGTCGCGGTCTCCTACTCTAATTTATATTTAGGTTGACGGGTGCAGCACAATTTCTGGAAAACTGGCGGACACTAGCCAATTTGGCGCGTCGACGATTTCGTTTATTTTCAGGTCCACGCAAACCGAGCAGAGCACATAGGCTTCTTGCCGGCTTAATCCGTAGTTGCTGACTAGGTGTTCGATCATATAGCGCACCGCCTGTTGTGCGTTGGTATAGAGGTCTGGGCCTTGAGCTGTTGTCACATAATAGCTTGATTGTTCGAACCCTGGGCAAAGTGGGCCATGGGTATGAAATTGTGGCTCTGCCAACTGTCGCGCTTTTTGTAGGCTTAGGCGCAATTCGATTCGAGCCGACATTTCCATCGCGGTAATGCAGACTTCTCCATCTCCCTGAGCCGCGTGGGCGTCACCGACTGAAAACATCGCGCCCTCGACCCAAACCGGAAGAAAGAGAGTGCTGCCGCTGCAAAGGTGTTTGATATCCATATTGCCGCCATTCTCTCTTGGCGGCATCGTGGAATGTGCCCCGGGGGCCGATAATGCGGTGCCGATGATGCCGGGGAAAGGCGCTATCGGAACTGCGATATCGTCGCGCTGACGCATGCGTGCAAACCCGTCATCGTGCAAGTCCCAAATTTGTAGGAAGGCCTCGGAGTAATCATCAATTGGCAGTAAACCGCGCCCGGGTTTGATTGCGGTCCAGGCGAAGCCGTTGCGTGGAATCACTGACACAATCTCAATCGCGAGCACATCGCCCGGCGCTGCGTCTCGAAGCTGAACCGGGCCCGTCAATGGATGACCTGAAAAGGGTCCTTGTTGGGCCGCGTCGAGGCTGGTCGATTGCGCCGAATAGTAATAGTCGCTGGCATCTCGGGTCTCAAAAATGACGCTGTCACCACTGTCGATAGTCAGTCGTGGTGACAAGTCCTTATCCCAGCTGTGATGGACCTTGGATGCATCGAGGAAGTGTGAATCTGACATAACGGTTACCTTTACTTGATAGATGCATTTTATGCTAAACCAGGGCCGCGGTACCAAGAAATCGGATGTCGCATCTACCCACGCCACCCTAGGCCATGGTGCACAATATGGAAAAATCCTGGTGTTCTGACTGCACCATTCATGGGTTGTTAAAGTTCTAGTTAATAACGATTAACCTGCAACCGATCGAGTTCTAACCGAAGCTTGTGCTTGTCAGAATTCTCAGGCAGAGTTGATGGCCCTAAAAATCATTTTCAGGCCATTAAGGCCAAACTGGAGGAGGAACCTTTGAAATTGAAAAACCTGATGAGTTATGCATTTGTTGCCCTAGTAGCTGTGGTAGGTGTTATGCCTGCGCATGCCGCAAAATCTGGCGGCACGCTGGTTATGCTGGTGCAACCTGAACCGCCGTCATTGGCATCTTATCTTTCCACCTCCGGGCCAATCGGTTTGGTGGCGCCAAAAGTTTATGATGGCTTGTTGGATTACGACAAAGATTTGCAGGCGGTGCCATCGCTCGCCGTGAGTTGGGACGTCAGCGCTGATGGCAAGACAGTTACCTTCAATTTGCGCAAGGGCGTCAAGTGGCACGATGGTAAAGACTTCAGCTCGGCAGATGTTCAATTCAGCGTGATGAAAGTGCTTAAAAAAATACACCCGCGCGGACCGAACTCGTTCAAGGAAGTCACTGAAATTCAAACTCCCGATGCACACACCGCCATTTTCAAACTGGCTAATCCGGCACCTTACATGA
>CBDTWQ010000368.1:0-2700 GCA_965364115.1 uncultured Gammaproteobacteria bacterium
AGAGCAAAGAAAAATGTTTGATGACCTATTGATGCAACAAATCCGAGATCAATTCTGCCATGTTGATCAATGCCCTTATCAGGGTCCGCGCATCTTTTTCGAAAACGCCGGCGGTGGTTTAACCCTGAAGTCAGTGGTCGAGATCAATACACAATTGGCTGGTTTGCCCGACAATCAGGGTCGGATTAACCCAGCTTCATTAGAGTTAGTGCGGATCATTGCCGAAGCGCGCGATAATATGCGAACTTTTCTCGGAGTCGCATCAGGCCCGGTGTTTACCGGCGAATCGGGCACCGAGTTAATTTTCCGAATGGTGCGCGCCGCCGCTTTGGGGTCACCGGCGGGGGGCAATATGATAGGCAGCACCTTAGAACATCCGGCGACCGTCAGTGGCAGCAAGCGCTGGGCTGCGATAGCCGGAAAAGGGTATCGTGCTGCGGTGCACGACAACGCTGTCGCCACGGTGACTGCCGAAGACTACGCCGCGATTGTGGATGCCGACACGCGTGTCGCGACCATCATCCATACCAGCCCGGTCACCGGTATGACGGTTGACGTCAAAGCAGTGGTCAAAACCATTCGTGCGGCCTCACCTGATTGCATCATCATTCTGGATGGTATTCAGCATGCCGCGCACGGTGGACTATCAGTCGATGAGTATGATATCGACGGTTACGCGATTTCAGCTTACAAGGTTTTTTCTCGACACAACTATGGCTTTGCCTGGTTGTCACCGCGGTTGGCAACCTTGCCACATGATCAACTTGATGGCACGCCTGCGGATTTCTGGGAGTTGGGCACTCGGGATACATCGGCCTTTGCTTGCACCTCTAAGGTTGTCGAATATTTTGATTGGCTAGGTTCTCAATTCACCAACGAGACCGATCGGCGTGCTCGCATTATCGCTGCCGGGGCTGCGATTAGTGAGCACGAGCACGCGCTGGTTGCGCTGATGATTGACGGCAATGAATCACAGCAAGGCCTGCGCGATCTTAACGGCGTGAAGATTATTGGCGGTGCCGACAATCAAAGCCGAGAAGGCATGGTGTCGATTTATCTTGAAGATAAGCCGTGCGCCGAGGTGGTCGCCGAGCTTAACGCTAAAGGCATTCGAACCCACGTTCGCAAAGACGATTACTTTTCCGGCAATATTCTTCAACCGCTCGGCAGGCCGACCTGCATTCGAGTCTCGATGTGCCATTACAACACCGGCACTGAAGTGCTGGCTTTTCTGCGCGAGTTGGAAGCTATTATCACCGCCCATGCTGCTGCTAGCTAAAGCAAACTTGAAGCTCCCACCACGGGTTTGACGTCACTTCCTTGTCAAATGATCGGTGCCGGCCCGGCCGGCATCGGCGTTCTGTTGGCGCTGAGCAATCGAATTGTTGCCAATCGAGATGATGCAAGCGCTGCGTTAGAGATTTTGCAGTCGCTGCTAGTCTACGAAGCAATGCCCTCGGCCGGCGGGAAAATGTCTCAGTACCGGGTAAACGCCAATACTAGCGCCCGGGATGTCGTCAAAGGGATCCCCGATAACTCTCCTTTCGTGGCGATACGCGATCAATATCTGCGCCACCCGCTCACCCAGGCTCGGCATATTCACCTGGCTAAGATTGGTGAGCTGATGATGCAGCCGTTAGTTGGGAAGCTGGGCGAGCTGCTCGGCGAACGGTTGCATTGTGGAATCGAAGTGTCGCGCATCAAGATCCAGCCAGATGGGTTTCACAGCTTCAACGATAAGAACCGCTTGTTGTCGGTGAGTCAAAACTTACTGCTTTGTTGCGGCGCCAAAGAGTTGCCCCTTGAATCATTGCAAGCATTTCAGCAACGCTGGGAAGGTTCGGCTCAATTTTTATTGCGCGACGATTTGCAAAACCTACCTCGTCAGCGAAAGAACATTGTCATTGTAGGGGCGTCGCACAGCGCGTTTTCATGTGCCTGGCGGCTCTTGTACGATCCTCTTTTCAAAGACTTTGCGGCGCAGTCTGAGATTCTTGTTTTGCAGCGACATGAGCAGGTTAAGGTGCGTTGCACGGTTGAGTTCGCTCGCGAGCATGGGCTTAAGTTTGATCCCGAACGTGATGTCGACCCTGTCACCGGCATCGTATTTAAAAACGGTGGTCTGCGTAAGGATGCCAAATCGCTCTACCTGAGGATTCGAGATGGTCTTGAGCCACGGGTGAAACTGGTCAAGATCGAAGACCTCAGCGATCACCCCGATTTGCTTCAGCGCGCGGATTTGATTTTGCAGGCCGCCGGGTTCAGTCCAAACCTGCCAACGATCGAAAACGCAAATCAGAAATTGGAGGTTGGAAACTCATCCAACTGCGGACAACTGAGAGATCTAGCGAGTGGAGAGATCATTCCGGGGCTGTTCGGGATGGGTCTCGGCATCGATAATTCTGACGAAGCCCCGGCGCGGGGTGAACAAAGTTATAAGGGCAGTATTCATGGTTTTCAGAGCTACCCGCTGGCAATTGGCCCTTTGATTGTTGATCAGTTGATCATCGATCTAGATAACCGGAAGTCGGAATAGTCGAGTTAACCGTTCGGTTGGAAATGCTAGGGTGCTTTTGTTAGGTGCGATGCAGGGGTTCGAATTTATAATGTTTGTTTAGGGTTAATCGTTTTCCTGTCGAGTAACAAGGTCGAAAATTCGCCCTCGGGTATCGGCCGACTGAAGTGATATCCCTGGGCAAA
>CBDTWQ010000369.1:0-2696 GCA_965364115.1 uncultured Gammaproteobacteria bacterium
AACTTATAAAACGGTGCCGCCGCAATTTCGTCGTCGCTCACCGGAATGTTGAACCGGTCGCGAAACGCCTTTAGCGCGTCTTCGCCTAATTTCTTTTGCGAATGCGTGATGTTCTGCCCTTCGCCCGCTTCACCCATGCCGTATCCTTTAACTGACTTAGCCAATATAACCGTCGGCCGACCGCTGCTCTCAACCGCTTCGGCATAAGCCGCATAAACTTTATGTGGGTCGTGCCCACCGCGATTCAATCGCCAAATATCTTCATCCGACATGTCGGCGACCAATTCCAGTGTTTCTGGATATTTACCAAAAAAGTTTTCGCGGGTGTAGGCACCGCCCTTCGCTTTACAAGCCTGATATTCACCGTCAAGAGTTTCTTCCATCAAGCGTTGCAGCTGGCCGCTGTCATCTTTGGCGAGCAAATGATCCCAGTATGAACCCCAAACTACCTTGAGCACGTTCCAACCGGCACCGCGAAAAACCGCCTCCAATTCCTGGATGATTTTGCCGTTGCCTCGCACCGGGCCATCCAGCCGTTGCAGGTTGCAGTTGATCACAAAAATAAGGTTGTCGAGGTTTTCGCGTGAAGCGAGTGAAATCGCGCCGAGCGATTCGGGTTCATCCATTTCGCCGTCACCCATGAATGCCCAAACCTTACGATTGTGCTGCGGTTGAATATCACGATTTTCGAGATATTTCATAAATCGAGCTTGATAGATCGCCATCAGCGGCCCGAGACCCATCGAAACGGTCGGGAACTGCCAGAAGTCCGGCATCAACCAAGGATGTGGATAAGAAGACAGACCGTTTTCATCTAAGGCTTCTTGGCGAAACGCTTTCAGCTGGTCTTCACTGATTCGGCCTTCGAGAAACGCACGCGCATAAATGCCGGGCGCCGAATGCCCCTGAAAGAAAACTAGATCGCCATTATGCTGCTCATCGGGCGCGCGAAAGAAATGCATAAAGCCAACATCATACAGCGTGGCTGCCGATGCAAAGCTGGCGATATGACCGCCCAATTCGCCTGACTTACGATTCGCGTGCACTACCATCGCGGCCGCATTCCAACGAATCACGGAACGAATGCTGTGCTCGATTGCCTGATCGCCAGGTATCGGACGCTGCTTTGAAATCGGAATCGTGTTGACGTAAGCGGTGTTCGCCGAGAATGGCAAATAGGCGCCCGACCTACGCGTTTTATCGATTAATTTTTCAAGCAAGAAATGAGCGCGCTCTGGCCCTTCTCGCTCTAACACTGATTCCAACGACTCCATCCATTCCAGAGTCTCTTCTGGATCAATATCAGTTTCATCCGCCACTTGGGATACCTTTATGAAGTAAAGTAGCAAGATTATACGGCATATTTTGGATATCGGGTGTTAATATCATGATAAACAAAATATCATGTGCCGCGTCTCAAGGTCATTCAGTTTCTAATGGAAATTTTAACCCTCACAACCCCGGATGACTGGCACCTGCACCTGCGCGACGCGCCATTCCTCGAAGCGGTGGTTGCCGATAGTGCAAGACAATTCGCGCGCGCAGTGATCATGCCCAATTTAAACCCGCCGGTGCGCACTTGCCAAGACGCGCTTGAATATCGTGATCGAATTCTGCAAGCATTACCGATCAATAGTGCTTTCAAACCGCTGATGACGCTGTATCTAACCGACAACACTCAAGTCGAAGAAATCGTCTCGGCCTGCCAGTCTGAATTCATCGTTGGCGCCAAGCTCTACCCCGCCGGGGCGACGACTAATTCGGACGCCGGGGTGACTGACTTAAAACACCTGACACCGGTTTTTGAGGCCATGCAAAAGCACCGACTGGTGCTTCAAATTCACGGTGAGTCAACCGCAGAAAATATCGATGTTTTCGATCGTGAGAAAGTTTTCATCGAACAATCACTGATCAAAATTCGCGATCAATTTCCCGAACTACCGATCGTGTTTGAACATATCACTACCCGCGATGCGGTTGAATTTGTCAGCGGCGACGACTCCAATCTGGCGGCGACGATCACACCACATCACTTGCTGATCAATCGTAACGCGATGTTTCAAGGCGGCCTGCGGCCACACCACTACTGTTTGCCGGTGGCCAAACGCGAGATGCACCGCCAAGCGTTACTCGCGGCGGCGGGCAGCGGAAACCCTCGGTTTTTTGCCGGAACGGACAGCGCACCCCACAGTCAGGCGGCCAAGGAAAGCGCCTGCGGTTGCGCCGGCATCTATTCGGCGCATTCAGCGATTGAGCTATACGCGGAAGCATTTGAACAAATCGATCGGCTCGAAAATTTCGAAAGCTTCATGAGTCTAAACGGACCTGCCTTTTATCAACTGCCAAAGAATTCAGGCTCAATCAGTTTGCAAAAAAAGGAATGGCAACTGCCGCAAGCCTTGCCCTACCCTGCAGGCAGTTTGATTCCATTCAAGGCGGGGCAAATTTTACAATGGAAACTGCTTAACCATGCCTAATTCAACGCCGATGGCACAACGTTTCCGTGGCTTCTTGCCAGTCGTGGTCGATGTCGAAACAGGTGGCTTCAACGAAATTACCGATGCTCTATTGCAGGTTGCAGCGGTGATTGTTGACTTTGACGAAGAGGGCAAGCTGTTTTGCAGTGAGACGGTGAGCTGCCATGTCAATCCGTTCGAGGGCGCCAACCTGGAACCAAAATCGATGGAAGTGAATGG
>CBDTWQ010000370.1:0-2687 GCA_965364115.1 uncultured Gammaproteobacteria bacterium
TGGAAACCGATAATGGCTAAAAAATTCGCTGAGTTTATTTTAAGGCACAAGTGGACGACGGTGATTCTATCTGTGCTGTCGGTTTTTATCATGGCCAGCGGCGCGCAACACCTGACCATTACTAATGATTATCGGGTCTTCTTTGGGGATGATAACCCACAGCTGGTGGCATTTGAGAATCTTCAAGACACCTATGCCCGAAATGATAATGTGATGTATCTGCTGGTGCCCAAAGATGGCAAGGTCTTCACCCGCGAAACGCTGAGTGCGGTTGCCTGGTTGACCGAACGTGCTTGGGAGACGCCTTACTCTACTCGGGTTGAAAGCCTCAGTAATTATCAACACACCTCGGCCGAGGAAGACGATCTGCTGGTCGAGGACTTAGCATACGAGCCAGCTGAACTCAGCGACGCTGAGCTGCAGCGTATACGTGAAATTGCAATCAACGAACCCGTTTTAGTCAATCGATTGATATCGCAAAGAGCCCATGTCACGGGGGTCAATATCACGGTTGAATTACCCGGCATAAACCCGATCGTCGAAAATCCGGAAGTGGTCGAGTTTACGCGCGCTTTGCGCGAAGAGTTTACTACGAAGTTTCCTGAAATCGAGGTCAAGCTGACCGGCATTATTATGATGAATCAGGCTTTTCCCGAAGCCAGTCAATATGACATGTCGGTGCTGTTCCCGGCGATGTTGTTGCTGTTTATGTTAGTGCTGTTTCTCTGGATCAGGCGACTATCGGGCACCATCGCGACATTTCTGATTATCGTTTTTTGTATTGCCGGCGCAATGGGAATGGCGGGCTGGTTCGGCATTGCGCTGACGCCACCGTCTTTATCTGCGGTGATGATTATTCCAACCATGGCGATCGCCGATAGTGTCCATATTTTGATGAACTATCTGTCGGCTCGACAAAAGGGCGAGGCCCGCGAGGCGGCGATGGTCGACAGCATTCGAATTAATATGCAGCCAGTATTCTTAACCAGTGTGACCACCGCAATCGGCTTCCTCAGCATGAACTTTTCGGACGCACCACCGTTTCATGATCTCGGCAACATCGTCGCCATGGGCGTGATGATCGCGTTTGTTTTAAGCGTGACCTTTTTGCCCGCGGTCGTGATGCTGATGCCGGGCAGTCAGCGTGTTGAGGAAACAGCTTCATCACGGGTTATGAAAAATTTTGCCGAATTCGTAATCAAGCGACGTAAAACGCTGTTGATTGTTATGAGTATTGTCTGCGTGGCGATCATTTCGTTTCTGCCAAGAAATGAGCTCAACGATAACTTCGTTGAATATTTCAGCGAACGCATCGAGTTTCGGCGTGACGCTGATTTTGCTTCGGATAATTTAAGCGGCCTTTACTTGGTCGATTATTCGGTTGAGTCGGGTCAGGATGGCGGTGTCAGTGACCCTGATTTCCAACAGAACCTAGATAAGTTCGCTAACTGGTTTCGCCAGCAAGAAGAAGTGATTCATGTGAACGTGATCACTGACACCTTTAAGCGACTGAATAAAAGTATGCACGGCGATGACCCAGACCAATATCACTTACCTGAAGAACGTAATCTGGCGGCGCAATATCTGCTGCTCTACGAAATGTCATTGCCCTACGGCCTAGATCTGAATAATCAAATCAATATTGATAAGTCAGCCACTCGAATGACGGTGATGCTTTATAACCTGACCACTAAAAAGGTTCTTGGGTTGGAGAAAAGGGCGCAACAATGGCTTAAACAAAACATGCCGGTGAGTATGCAAAGCGAAGGTGCGAGCCCCACCATCATGTTCAGTCATATTGGCGAGCGCAATATCAAGAGCATGCTGTTGGGAACGACTTTGGCGCTAGTATTGATTTCGGTGATTCTGGTTTTTGCGTTGAAATCATTCAAGCTCGGATTGCTGAGTCTGGTTCCGAACTTGATTCCTGCCGCATTGGCCTTTGGTGCTTGGGGAATCGCGATAGGCCAGGTCGGACTCGCTTTGTCGGTAGTGACCGGCATGACGCTGGGCATTGTGGTTGACGATACGGTTCATTTTTTGAGCAAATATTTGCGAGCAAGACGTGAGAAAGGGCTCAATTCACAAGACGCTGTGCGCTATGCCTTTAACACGGTTGGGCTTGCGCTGGTGGTTACCTCAATCGTGCTGATCATTGGTTTTCTGGTGCTCACCTTTTCGGCATTCACGTTGAATTCGAACATGGCGATTATGACCGCGGTGACGATCGTTTTCGCGATTCTCGCTGATTTTCTATTGTTACCGCCGTTACTGATGGCCCTCGACCATAATGAGACAAAAAATGAATCGATTTAATCTTTTATACCTAGTCGCGCTGCTGCTTTTACCCACCGCCGTTTTAGCTCAGAGCGCCGAACAGAAAGGCCTCGAAATTGCGCGTGCCGGTGAAGCTTATGATCAAGGGTTTACTGACTTCACCGCCAACATGAAAATGGTGTTAAAAAACAAGAATGGTGATACTTCGACACGTTTGATTCGTATTCGCACCCTCGAGATAAAAAGTGATGGTGATAAAAGCATGTCTATTTTTGACCAGCCGGCCGATGTCAAAGGTACCAAGATGTTGACTTATTCACATGGTTTAGAAGCGGATGACCAATGGCTTTATCTACCGGCTTTGAAAAAGGTCAAGCGGATATCGTCGCGTAACAAATCCGGGCCTTTCA
>CBDTWQ010000371.1:0-2682 GCA_965364115.1 uncultured Gammaproteobacteria bacterium
GCAACGCCATATTCACGCAACAGTTGCTTGCCCTGATATTCATGGATTTTCATTGTTAATGTCCCAGTTTCAACAGAATGTTGACTATCCTAAGGCAGATTAACCGGAATGCAAACGAATCTCGAAAACAGCGGGCTGATAAAGCTCGGTTGTTCGAAGTCTAGAGCCCGATGATGCCCGTTTTGAGCCAAGCTATTGACCTAAGCTAATGACCTAAATTAATCACCAATGCGACACCCGCTTTCGACATCGCGATAAGAGGTTCAATCTAATTGGCGGCTACAAGTTATAACCGCTTTCATTATGCGCGGAGTGATCGAGACCTTCAGCTTCGTCTTCGTCGCTGACTCGTAATTCAACCACCATGCTGATCAGTTTCAAAATAATAAAGGTGGCTGTGGCGGTCCAGGCTATTACCGCCAGAATTCCAATGATCTGCACTATCACTTGATCACCCATCGAGACGCCCTCGGCTAAACCGGCACCGCCCAACTGACTGGCGACAAAGATTCCGGCACACAAAGTGCCCAGAATGCCACCGACACCATGAACCGGAAAAACGTCCAGCGAGTCGTCTATTTTGAGCGTCTGTTTGATAAATATCGTTGCGAAGTAGCAAACCACGCCGGCCGCAAAACCAATGAACAACGCCGCGGCTGGGCCAACAAAACCTGACGCCGGGGTGATCGTGCCGAGGCCCGCCACCATGCCAGTCACCGCCCCCAGTGCCGAGGCTTTGCCGTAGCGTATTCGTTCGATCATCATCCAGGTAAAAGCGCCGGTTGCAGCGCTGATATGGGTCACCAGCATCGCCATCCCGGCATCGCCACCGGCGCTCAACGCGCTCCCCGCATTGAAACCGAACCAACCCACCCAAAGCATCCCCGCCCCGGTAATCGTCATCGTCATGTTGTGAGGCATTAAACTGCCACCCGGAAAACCCTTACGATTGCCGATCACCATCGCAGTCACGATCGCTGCCACGCCAGCGGTAATGTGCACCACGGTGCCACCGGCATAGTCTAGCAGGCCCATTTCGCCCAACCAGCCACCACCCCAAACCCAATGGCAAACCGGCAAATAAACCACCACCAACCAAATCGCGCTAAACAGCAACACCGCCGAAAAACGCATTCGCTCAGCGAAGCCACCAACGATCAGTGCTGGGGTGATAATCGCGAAGGTTAACTGGAAAGTGCTGAAAACTGTTTCCGGGATGGTGCCGACAACCGCATCGCGCGTCATCCCATCCAGAAACATCCGTGACAGACCACCCCAATAAGGATTGGCCGCACCGCCATCACCAAACGCGATACTGTAACCCGCCACCACCCAAATAATGGTGGCAACACAGGTAATCGAGAAACATTGCATCAACACCGAAAGCACGTTTTTACTGCGCACCAAGCCTGCATAAAAAAGCGCTAAGCCGGGTAAGGTCATAAACAAAACCAGTGCGGTCGAAGTCAAGATCCAGGCCGTATCGGCGCCGTTAATCTCCGCCGCATTGGCTGTGCTGTTAACCAACAGCGAGCCGAAGATCAGCAAGCCTCGCAAGCTGTTAAACATAGTCGCTCTCATCAAAAACTCCTAGAGCGCCCCTGCGCCGGTTTCACCGGTTCTAACCCGAACAGCGTTCTCAAGCGGAGTGACGAAAATTTTGCCATCGCCAATTTTTCCGGTGTGCGCCTGCTCGACGATGGTCTCGATAACTCGGTCTACTTGGTCATCGTCAATCGCGATTTCGATTTTCAATTTCGGAATATAATCGACCACATATTCGGCACCACGATAGAGTTCAGTGTGGCCTTTTTGCCGCCCAAAACCTTTGACCTCGCAAACAGTCATCCCAGCGACACCCATTTCAGACAAACCTTCGCGTACATCGTCAAGTTTGAATGGCTTTATGATTGCGGTAACAAGTTTCACGAGCACTCCCCGATATGAACAACGCGCTAGCATACTCAAATTACCCAGCGCTTTCAGCGAAGCGTTAAAATGAACTGCGACAGCGCAAAAACGCACTATTTTTGTGCAAACAGACGCCAAAATACTTTTGGACAGTAAACTAACGCTGATGACTCGCTTACCCAATATCATGGCTCAGGCAGCTCGAAGCCACTACACTCAACAACCGACTCTAAAGTATGGAAGATAAAAGCCTATGAATTCAACCGCCCCCACTCTTTCTGCGGTCGAACTTTGCGAGCTTGGCATCGCCCGATATGCACGTTGGCGAGCCGATGCACTTAATCATTTGAACGCGTCAATGGCTTTGGACGAAAGGCTCGCATTGCCGCGTTTGGTCAAGGCCTGGATTCTACAAATCGGTCGAGATGGCCGATTTTCAGGCAAGGTCGACGAGCTGATGTCTGAGGCAGGGGCCACGCTCAACAAACACGACTCACGCGAACAAGGCCTTTTGTCTGCCCTCAGGTTAGCGCATGCAGGGTTTAGTTTCGAAAGTGCGCGGGTGCTAGCCAGCATGTTGGACCAATCACCGACCGATTTGCTGCTTCACCAACTGGTCCATGAAGAACTCTTTTGGGCGGGCCGTTCTGACTGGATGCGCGAAATCACCGAAAAGGCGGCACCCGCCTGGGACCAAACCTCGCCGGACTATGGCCCTTTTTTATCACTGCGCGCGTTTGCCAACGAAGAAGCGGGCGACCTAAAAAGTGC
>CBDTWQ010000372.1:0-2680 GCA_965364115.1 uncultured Gammaproteobacteria bacterium
TTCTCCGCCTTCTTCGCATTAGCCAATCGTTTTGCATCTTTTGTTCGCTTCTGTTCGGCCTTAGCCTTGTCTAAGATTTGTTTCTTACGTTTTAGTTCCGCTTTTCGCAGCGCTTCGGCTTTGCGTTTGCGCTCTAATTCCAAGGTTTTAGTTTCACTCAACTTGGTTTCGTTTTTGTTCTTTTCAGCCTCTTTTTTCTGTTTTAGCTTTTCCGCCTTTTTTTCATTTCGTTGATCCAGCTGCTTTTGATCGATCACTTCGGCTTTAATCACTTTGGCGACATCACCCGCTTTGATATCTTTGGGATTGTCGGTTAGGCTCAAATTGAGCAAAACCCCAATTATCAATAGAACATGAAACCCTACCGACAAACCCATCGCTTTGCGATTTTTGATGATTTCGGACAGCACTACTGCATATCCTCTGGATCCGTGACTAAGCCGACTAAGCCGACTTCGGCCTGCTGCAACAACACCAGCGTGGAAACCACATTTTGATATCGACCGTTGGCATCGCCACGCACTAACACTGGCCGCGTGGGTGCTTTATTGAGTGCTGATCTAACTTGATCAACCATCGAACTGGCATCGATGCTAGCCTCCGGATCGGCGGCAGTGCTGAGAAACATTAGGCCCTTTTCATTGACACTAATCACAATCGGATCTGGGCTCTCGGTATCTAGCGGATTGGCCGGTGCATTGGGTAGATCGATTTCAACTCCCTGATGCAACAAAGGTGCCGTAATCATAAAAATTATCAACAGCACCAACATCACATCGATGTAAGGCACCACGTTTATTTCCGAGACTGCTCGACGCTTTCTCACAATTCTGCCCTATTTCGGTGAATGCGCCTGGCGTTGCAAAATGCCGGTGAATTCCTCAAGGAAATTCTCATATCGAACGATCATTACATCGACGTCGCTGGTGAATCGGTTATAAGCAATAACCGCCGGTATCGCCGCCAATAAACCCATCGCGGTTGCAATAAGCGCCTCAGAAATGCCGGGGGCCACCATCGCTAGAGTGGCTTGCTGAACACCGGCCAGTGCACGAAAAGATTCCATAATGCCCCAGACAGTTCCAAACAGACCGACGTAAGGACTAACCGAACCGACGGTGGCGAGGAACGGTAAATTATTTTCCAACATTTCGATTTCGCGAGAGACCGAAACTTTCATCGCACGATGCGCCGAACGCACCACTTCGCCATTGTTAAGCTCGGCTTTACGGGCGCGCGCAAACTCGCGAAAGCCGTTTTCGAAAATCGCCTCTAAACCAAAGCGTTTATCTTGGCGCACGCTTAACTGGGCAAACAAGTCACTCAAATTAATGCCAGACCAGAACCGACCCTCGAATGTCTTAGCCTCGCCTTGCGACTGCTTGATATAAGCAAGTTTGACATACATCAGTGCCCAAGAAAATACAGACGCTGCGAGCAAGATTAACATCACCAATTGAACCGGTATGCTAGCACCTGCAATCAAAGAAAATAACGAGTCATCATTCATGTTTGAAGTATTTGTTTAAGGTTGGTTAAATCGAATAGCTACAAATTAGTTTGGTTTTGCGGCGACTGTTTGAGTCCAAAATGGGCGTAGGCTCGCGATGTTACCACACGTCCTCTCGGGGTTCGCATCATAAATCCCTGTTGAATTAAGTATGGCTCGATCACGTCTTCGATAGTGCCCCGTTCTTCGCCAATGGCTGCCGCTAGATTTTCTACGCCGACGGGGCCGCCATCGAATTTTTCGATCACCGAAATGATCAAACGTCGATCCATATGATCCAACCCAGATTGATCAACCTTGAGCATCTCTAGCGAGGCGCGGGCCACTTCAGCGCTAATAATACCGTCCGCTTTCACCTCGGCATAATCACGCGCACGGCGCAGCAATCGGTTAGCAATTCGGGGGGTGCCTCTGGAGCGAGTCGCAATTTCATTCGCGCCCTCAGGATCAATTTGAATTTTAAGCAAACTTGCCGAACGGGTGATGATGCTGGCAAGGTCTTTAGGATTATAAAATTCGAGCCGCTGGACAATCCCGAAACGATCGCGCAACGGCGAAGTCAACAAACCGGCACGGGTGGTCGCGCCAACCAAAGTAAACGGTGGTAAATCCAATTTTATCGAACGGGCCGCAGGCCCTTCACCGATCATGATATCTAATTGAAAGTCTTCCATCGCTGGATAAAGAATTTCTTCCACCACCGGGCTAAGCCGATGGATCTCATCGATAAATAAAACATCGTGCGCTTCGAGATTGGTTAAAATTGCTGCTAGGTCCCCGGCTTTCTCCAGCACGGGCCCAGAAGTTTGCCGCAGGCCAACCTGTAATTCGTTGGCAATAATATGCGACAAGGTTGTTTTACCCAGTCCCGGAGGACCAAAAATCAATACATGATCGAGTGCTTCATTACGCTGTTTGGTCGCAGTGATGAAAATGTCCATTTGTTCACAAACAACGTCCTGCCCCACATAGTCAGCCAATAGCTTTGGTCGCAGCGCACGATCTTGGGTTAGTTCGTCAGGGTTGACTTCGGCATCGATCAAGCGTTCGTCACTCACTTACGAACCGCCAACTGCAGCGCATTTCGGATCAGCTCTGAGGCGCTAGCGTGCCCTCCTTCGGCTTGCGCCTTGCTGATCATTTTTTGCGCATCATCCAATTTGTAACCCA
>CBDTWQ010000373.1:0-2678 GCA_965364115.1 uncultured Gammaproteobacteria bacterium
TTGGGCATCGGGGTTAAGTTGGATGCTGACTATTTGTCAAAATCACCTCAACTCGAAGCGGGCGAAGTCGTTTTACTCGAGAACGTGCGATTTAATTCCGGTGAAAAAAATAATGACGCGGCGCTAGCGCAGCAGTATGCCGCGTTGTGCGATGTTTTTGTGATGGATGCTTTTGGCACCGCGCATCGCGCTCAAGCTTCGACTCATGGGGTGGCGCAATATGCGCCGATTGCCTGCGCGGGGCCTTTGTTGGTCGCTGAGCTTGAAGCGCTGGGCAAAGCGCTGCAGCAGCCGGCAAAACCAGTGATTGCGATTGTCGGTGGTTCTAAAGTTTCAACCAAACTAACCTTGTTAGAGTCACTCTCCGGCAAGGTCGATCAACTCATTCCGGGCGGCGGCATCGCCAACACTTTCATTGCCGCAGCGGGGCATAATGTGGGTAAGTCGCTGTATGAAGCGGACCTGCTGGGTGTCGCCAGTCAATTAATCGAGAAAGCAAAAGCCCAGGGCGGTGAAATACCGATCCCGCAAGATGTGGTCTGTGCGAAAGAATTCAGCGAAAGCGCTAACGCCGAAGTCAAACGGCTTGACCAAATTACGGATGACGACATGATTTTGGACATCGGTCCGCGCACCTCTGAGAGATTCTCTGAGTTGATTAAAGAGGCCGCAACCATCGTTTGGAATGGCCCAGTCGGAGTTTTTGAGTTTGATCAATTTGCAAACGGAACCAAACAATTATCGCAAGCGATTGCAGCGTCTTCCGCTTTTTCAATCGCCGGCGGCGGTGATACGCTGGCCGCAATCGATCAGTATGGAATAGCCGCTCAGATCTCGTATATATCCACGGGTGGTGGCGCGTTCCTTGAATTTCTCGAAGGCAAGACCTTGCCAGCGGTTTCCATCTTAGAACAGAGACACCAAGAATATGAGAACAAACGTTCGTAGAACCAAAATTGTCGCCACCCTAGGTCCGGCGACTGAGTCTGAGGCAGCCATCGATCAGTTGCTCAATGCTGGGGTTGATGTGGTTCGACTGAATTTTTCCCACGGTAACGCGGCTCAGCATGAAACGGTTAGCCAACGCGTGCTGTCGGTGGCCGCTAAGAATAATCATTTCGTTGCGATTCTTGCCGACCTGCAAGGTCCAAAAATCAGGATTGAAAAATTTAGAGAAGGTGAAATCACGCTGGTTAACGGCGCCGACTTTTGCCTCGACACGGACTGTCCAGCGGATGACGGTGACCTTTATCGAGTCGGCGTGACCTATAAACCGCTCGCCGATGATGTTAAGCCAGGGAATACGCTGGTGCTAGACGATGGGCGCCTGATGCTGCAAGTGATGTCAGTCGAAGGGCCTAAAATTAACTGTCAGGTTCAGGTCGGCGGCAAGCTATCCAATAGCAAAGGGATTAACCTCCAAGGTGGCGGGCTATCCGCTGAAGCCTTAACCGAGAAAGACAAGGCTGACATCAAGACAGCGGCTAAGATTGGGGCCGATTACATCGCGGTGTCCTTTCCGCGCCATGCCGAAGATATACATCTAGCCCGTAAGTTGTTGCGCGAAGCAGGTGGTCAAGGCGGCATTGTTGCGAAGATCGAGCGGGCCGAAGCATTGGACAATATAGATGCGATTATTGAAGCATCGGATGCGATCATGATTGCCCGTGGTGATCTCGGAGTTGAAATTGGCGATGCCAATTTGCCCGCGGTGCAGAAAAAATTGATCAGTCGTGCTCGCACCTTGAACTGTGTGGTGATCACCGCAACCCAAATGATGGAGTCGATGCGTGACAATCCGATTCCCACTCGCGCCGAAGTTTTCGACGTGGCCAATGCGGTGCTCGATGGCACCGATGCCGTGATGCTATCAGCCGAAACCGCGACCGGATCTTTTCCGGCACAAACCGTGAAAGCCATGTCTGATATCTGCGTGAGCGCTGAGAAACAAGATACGGCGGCCAAATCGGGGCATCGACTCGACAGCACATTCGGTCGGATCGACGAGGCGATAGCGATGGCAACGATGTATACCGCCAATCATTTAAAAGTGCGCGCGATTGCTACCCTGACCGAATCGGGGTCTACCTCGTTATGGATGTCTCGGATTAGTTCGGCGATTCCGATCTATGCGCTATCACGACATGAATCAACCAACCGCAAGGTCAGTTTGTATCGAGGCGTGTTTCCGGTCAGTTTTGAGACCGTACATACGGATCATGCGGAAGCCAATATGGAGACCGTTGAGCTAATGAAAAAACTGAATACGGTCGACGACGGCGACTTAGTAATTATCACCAAAGGTGACTTGATGGGAACCGGCGGTGGCACCAATGCAATGAAGATTGTTGAAGTCGGTAATATGCCGAAATTGGTCGGCTAGTGTTGGTAAGTTGACTTTGTTTATAGCACCACCCTTGATATCTTCGGCACTGATTGGATTGTTGCTGCGCATAAAACGAAGTTACAAATAATTTTGTTTGCTTTGGATATTGCAGAAGCACCTTAGGAGTTAGATTTACGGGTAACGATGTTGAGCTTTTAGATTACCTTGATTATCACTGACATGAGAGGAGCAAAATTATGATGCACAATCCACCACATCCTGGCATTTTTTTAAGCGAAACGGTGATTAAGCCATTGGAATTAGGCGTAACGGAAACTGCCCAGCGTTTAGG
>CBDTWQ010000374.1:0-2678 GCA_965364115.1 uncultured Gammaproteobacteria bacterium
TGACTCGCATTGATTGCAGCGAAGTTGCGCTGCCAGTATGATCGCGGCTGACCCCCACTCGATCAACGGCATGAAAACTCGACTGCTATTCAGATTAATGACCGTAAGCTGCTGCATTATAGCACTCTCGGCTTGCGTATACCGTATGGATATACCGCAGGGTAATCATCTAAAGGTTGAGCAGATCGAACAGCTTGAATTGGGTATGTCTACCAATCAAGTCAAGTTTTTATTGGGTTCACCGGCTTTGGTTGACCTTTATCGTCCAAACGACTGGCACTACATTTACTATTTCAAATCGGGCCAAGACGGCTCAGTTGAACAACGTCGAATGACCCTGACATTTACTAAGGGTTTGCTAACAAACATCGATGGTGAATTCAGCTCGGCTTGAGCTTTCCTCCGCCCTTCCCAGTTTTAAGGCCTTTGGCTGCGCGTTGGCGCCGCACTTCCTTCGGGTCGGCAATCAGCGGTCGATATATTTCGATTCGATCTCCATTTGATAATTGATATTCGTCAGTGATCACTTTGCCAAAGACACCTAGAGCGCACTTTTTTAAATCGATTTCTGCAAAATGAGTCTTTATTCCCGAGCTGCGAATCGCATCACGCGGCGTCGCCTTTGAGTCAATTTCATATTCGAGAATAACCTGCTTTTCAGGTGTCGCGTAGGCCACTTCAATCTGCACTTTATGTTTCACTAATTTCTTGAGCTCTTGCGCAAAACGAATCGACCATCGTATTTGCAATTTGTTTGAACGCTGACGAAATAATCGCTGATGCCACGCCGTTTGCCGCGGTGAACTCTAGTTCCAATTCTATTTTGCAACCCTGATTCTGGATTTCTGTGAATTGCCATTTACCTTGCAAACGTTTAAACGGTCCTTCAACTAGGCTGATCTCAATTGACTTTCCTGGTTGCAGTAGGTTCTGGGTTTTAAACCAGTGATTCAGCCCTGATTTTTTCATCAATATAGACGCGAGCATTGAAGTCTCATCCTCTGCATGAATTTTGACCTCCCCACACCAAGGCAAAAACTTTGGATAGTCCGCAACGCCGTTCACCACCTCGTACATGATCTGAGCGGAAAATGGCATCAATGCACTGCGCCTTATATTGGGCACTTGGGAAGCTCTCTTGACAAAGTCGTAATCATAGCAATGCGATTGATGGTTGTCCCAATCGGTTAGGCCTTGCAGAAAAACTATCGATGAAGAGTTGTGAGTGGAAACGTCGTCCAATAGCGTTATACAACGAGCTTATAGATACCTTAAGCGCTAGAAATTACTTTGGCATGAGAAATAGTGGGGGGCCTAAATGCGTTTTATAGCGAAAAGCTGAAAGCTCTTATGGTGCCCAAGCCAATGTCGCAGGTTGGTGCAACTCTGGTAGACCATCGAGTAGATTATTTTTGAAAGCTGGTTTCCTTTTAGAGGGCCTATAAATGGCAGAGGTACAATTTGAAGACCTACATTTTCCATAAACTTGGAAAGATGTTTGGGTGCAAAGGTATAGGTATGCTCGGGCGCCCAGAATCGACGGTATTTTGTCCCTTTGCGCTTTACTTTTGGACTCGAAGCATCAGGCGTTTCCAAAACCATTAGACCGCCAGGTTTCAGAACACGCTGCCATTCTTGGAGTGTCTGTGAAACACTTTCAACATGTTCTATTACGTGCCACGACACCACAACGTCAAAAACGTTGTCTTCGAAGGGCAATATATGAGAGTCGGTTCTAATGGCATTCAAATCGGATTCTTTACAGCTTTTGACGGCGTCCACACTAACATCAACACCTGTTGCTTCCCATCCCATCTGTTCAGCAGCAGCGAGTGTGCACCCAATACTGCAACCAATGTCTAGCATTTTTACCGGCGCCTTAACCGATTTCAAATAAGTCGCTGCTCGATTCAATCGGACAACTCCGGTTTTAATTTTTCGAGCTCGTCCGCTCTGATATTTCGAGTGATATTGTTTCTGATAAGCGTAAGAATCAGCAACCTTTCCATATTGATAGAGATCGCATTCGGTGCAAACCCAGAGTGTTGTCCGGTCAATCACTTCGAACTTTGTTAATTTTTCACACCCACAAAGTTGGCAATTTCCGGGTGCTGATTTAGTGATGACTTCTGGAACACTGGGTATCATTCACTATTCCTAGGTTGAAGTGATTGGGCAGTCAAATGGCTAATGTGGACTGCTCAAGATAAAGAAGAATAAAAGACCTACTCAGCAAAATCAATCGACGAAACTTAGATCTTGAAATCGAGTGCGCGATACAGTCAGTCTCATATAACTTGCGTCATTAGTTTGCCCTTAACCAGATGAAGTTGGCTACAACGATTGGGTTATCAAGGTTGGATTTTTACCGCGAATATTCATATTCGACTTATCAAATATAACCTTCAAAACCGTCAGATACATAATTGGACTGAAAAGTTAATCGAAAATAGTGGCAATCAGGTGCAATGATACCAATGCAATCGATGGCTGTCTCGAAAGAGAAGACGTATCCGAATTGTCACTGCATCATGACTAACTGAAAAAAATATTTAACTGAGACCAAAAATCCCGTTTTAATCGTACTGATAGCAAAACAGGCTGAACCATGATTTTTAAGTCAATTTTCTGCAAGCGCCACTCAATTTTATATGGCAGAATCGTTTAACAAATCATAA
>CBDTWQ010000375.1:0-2673 GCA_965364115.1 uncultured Gammaproteobacteria bacterium
GAAGCCGAGCACCCTCAAAATGTCTACTACCAAATGATTTCATAATTTGGCGGTAGTCGTTAGGGTAAGACTCAGTTAATCGTTAAATGAGAATAATTTTGCCCCCAATATTAGAAGTAAGAAGTGTTGTCATATGAGTAAAAAGTCGGTCGAGATACTCACCGATGCCAGTTTCTAGTGGAGTGATGTGCAGACTCAATAGGCGAACAGGCGCAGATGATCCGTCATTCCGTCCATAAACGGATAGAATCTTTCGATTCAAAGGCGAGGTTTACGAGAACCGTTTTACTAGGCTGCTTTTAAGATAGAATGCCGAGTAACAGCGGCTAGCTCGCCACCGGATTTAGAACGGAGTTTGATTCATATGAAGACCCGCAGATTCATTCAATGCGATGTTTTTACGCCCATTGCAACTCGGGGTAATGCACTCGCAGTGGTGGTTGAAGGCGAGGGGTTAAGCCAGTCGGAAATGCAGCAATTTGCAGCCTGGACAAACCTCGCAGAAACCACTTTTATTTTGCCCGCAGAAGACTCGAGCGCCGATTATCAATTAAAAATTTTTACGACTACCCGCGAAATGCTGTTCGCCGGTCATCCGACATTGGGCAGTTGCGCCGCATGGTTGCATGCCGGTGGCCAGCCCAAAGAAGAACAAGTTGTTCGCCAAGAATGCGGCGTTGGTTTGGTTGAGATTGACATCTCTGACCCGAAATGGCCCGCTTTTGTGTCACCCCCGACCGCGATTCGCAGGATGCCAGTAGAAAATTATGCCGCCATTACGGAGCGGCTTGGGATCAAGCCTAAACAGATTGTCAGAACAGCCGAACTCGACAATGGCCCGGTTTGGCAAGCGTTTTTGTTGGATTCGGCGGCCATTGTGCTGGCGCTTGATTCATCGCGTGTGCGCTGGCCGGAGTTTAACGCAATCGGATTGATCGGTGCACATTTGCCCAATAGTGAATGCGATTATGAAGTGCGGATGTTGGCGCCGTCGAGCGGCATGTCGGAAGACCCTATCACCGGCTCGCTGAATTCGGCGTTGGCGCACTGGTTGCAATCCGAAGGCGAGTTAGATCAGCCGGTGATGGTTTCCCAAGGGAGTGTTATCGGACGTCAT
Source organism: uncultured Gammaproteobacteria bacterium (assembly GCA_965364115.1). Taxonomy (GTDB): domain Bacteria; phylum Pseudomonadota; class Gammaproteobacteria. Next base: position 1,118 of record CBDTWQ010000375.1, read on the forward strand.
GGACGAGTCTCAATCAAACCGGTGGATGCTACTACCGTCAAGATTGCCGGGCAAACGCATATTCTGATTGATGGCGAAGTTTACTTGTAATCAAATGCTACAACTCTGGGGTCGCAAAAATGCTTATAACCTGCAAAAAGTTCTCTGGCTTTTAGCCGAGCTTCAGCTCGAATTTGAACATCATGATGTTGGCCGTTCTGCCGGCGAATTAGAGACGGCCGAATTTCTCGCACTTAATCCGCATGCTCGCATTCCGGTGTTAGTCGACGGCGGACAGAGTTTGTGGGAGTCCAACTCGATTTTGCGTTATTTGGCCGCCAGTTATGATGGCAGTTATCACGATGACGACAATCTCGTTGGCAACAATCGGAACTCAACCCAATTTTTACCAAGCAAGCCGCTCGCACGGGCCAGAGTAGAGTGTTGGATGGACTGGGAACTGAGCAAACTCCAGCCCGACTTTATCGACTTGTTTTGGAGTTATTATCGGCAGCCACCTGCCGCGCGGAATTCGCAGCGGATTGAATTGGCGCGTGAACGCTGTGCCAAGCACTTCGAATTGCTCGACCGGCATCTGCAACATCAAGAATATTTGGCGGGCGACTTTTTTAGCGTTGGCGATATTTCGGTCGCCACGGGTTTATTTCGATATTTCAATATGGGCCTTGATGTGCCTCGGCCGCCGAATCTAATGCTTTGGTATCAACGCCTAGGGCAGCGCCCTGCCTATCAACAAACCATTATGTTGCGATTCGACGAATTAAAAGGGCGGGTGAATTATTAGTCAGCTAATCACTCAGCAACCAACCATTCAAGGCGAATGTCTCTGTGGCAAAGTCAGGTTTGCGATTAACGGAGCTTTGCCGCGCTTGTATCAATGCCACTGTTCGCTATGTCGACGGGTCAGCGGCTCATCGGCCAATGCTGCCATGGTGGTTCCAAAAGATCAGTTCAATTGGCTAAGCGGTCAGAACGAGGTGCGCAAATTCATCTCTGAAACGGGTTTCAAATCGCACTTCTGTTGCCATTGCGGATCTCCGTTACCTAACTTGACGCGAAATGATCAAGCTTGGTGGGTGCCCGTTGGCCTGTTGGAGGACCACTTCAAACTCGAGTTAGGCGCTCATTTTTTCGTCGACTCAAAAGCCAGTTGGGAGACGATTGTCAAGGCTGGCGAGCACTTTGAACAAATGCCCGACAGCCTTTCCCTAGATCGTATTTTGGGTGAAAATGCATTAAGAAAAAATCAATAAGAGGCATGATCAAGCAGCGATGTATTATCGAGAAATGACGATTAAAGATCATCCGGCGATGGTCAAACTTTGGCGAGCTTCCAGTGGAGTCAGTCTGCGGCGCGCCGATGCCGTCGATGGAATCGCTCGATATTTGGCGCGCAACACGGCTTTGAGTTTTGTTGCTGAACAAGATCAAACCATCATCGGCACGATCATGGCCGGGCATGATGGCAAGCGAGGCTACATCCAGCATCTGGCGGTGCATAAAGATTTTAGAAGGCAGGGAATTGCGACTGAATTATTACGCTTTTGCCTCAAGGC
>CBDTWQ010000376.1:0-2673 GCA_965364115.1 uncultured Gammaproteobacteria bacterium
GCTCCGTCACGCCCGGGCAACCAGGTGCTGCTATCATTCCAGAAACAGTGAAATCCTCGATCCAGGGTAAGTCCTGATCACCCTCGGGATAATCCCATCCTATTGAGTCCATGTATGGTTCAAGTGTATAGGCTCGTAAACCCGGTTTCGCAGCGCTAATTAATCTCAGACCTTCTCCATTCTCTCCCGGCGGTAAATCCACAGCCCAACTAGCATATCCGCCTTCGGTGAGTCCGTATGCAAACGCGCTACCATAATCTCCAATGACTGCTGTCGGTGTATGAGCAACTGGAGTCTCTTGGGGTAATTCATAGCCTTCGGCACCATCGGGAAACGGCAGATCTACCGGTTCGAATTGTTCAGAACAGGTAAGGTCTACCTTGAACGTTAGAATTTCACCGCGATTGGAAATCGGACTTTCCACGCGATAAGCATACTCATATAGTCCATCTGGTCGAATTTCATACTCAACAAAAAGGACTGTGTTTGATATATCTTCATCTCGCAGAGCCGGGTCTTTGAGTTCGGCTGCGTATCCACTTCCAAGTTGTAAAATCAGCGCAAAAAACAATATAGTAACTTTGAAAATCATAGTTAAATCCCTCCTGCCATTGCCCTTAGGTGTGTTCCGTTACTTTTCGTCACTAGAATCAACTTTGGCATCAATTGACCCCCGTACCATTCAATATATTTTAATCTCGTGGAAACTTTCCCGATTACAACACTATCAGTGTCTAGGGCTTTAATATTCCTTCCACTTTCATCGGTAGAGTTTAGATCAATATCAACACCACGGTCGTGAGATGTATGGCATCGCGATTCTCTCCCTCCACCAACCCCATTGATATCTTTATTATCGAAAAAGCCGCCAAACTTTAAACTGGCATCATTGAATGAAACTTACAAGGAAATCGAGTTGGCGAGTGTTTCACAGCACAACGCTCTGACAAGTAGTGTGAATTTATCTAGTTTAACGAATTTCAATAAACTGACTAAATACACTATACTTCAGGCATGGACCCGGTACTCAATCCCTATTCTCCTGGCGCGGGCACGCCTCCGCCAGAGCTCGCCGGGCGTGATGAAATTCGCGAACGTGCGAGAATTATGACAGAACGCATCCTCCTAGGGCGTCCTGCACAAAGCATTCTAATGGTCGGCTTGCGCGGTGTCGGGAAAACAGTGCTCCTCGACAAAATTCGCGATAAAGCTGAGGCCAGGGGCTGCTACACCATAAGAATCGAAGCGCCCGAATCAAGGTCACTACCGGCGCTGATTGCACCGCAACTCCGACTGATTTTGCTCAAACTCAGTAGACTTGACCGAGCAAGAGAATTGGCAGAGACAGGACTTCGAGCACTCGCCGGATTCGTTCAATCTCTCAAAGTTAAGTATCAAGATATTGAAGTTGGCTTAGATTTTGAACCCGAACCAGGCCTCGCGGACAATGGTGATTTGGAGCAGGATTTAACCGCTTTGTTTGAAGCCGCAGGCGCCGCTGCTAAAGCAGCAGAAACAGCCATCGTGATGTTCATTGACGAGCTGCAATATGTCGACGAAAAACAACTCGCAATCTTCATAACCTCACTACATCGATGCGCTCAACGCCAATTACCGATTACCCTTGTTGGGGCAGGTCTCCCACAGCTACGGGGGCGAATGGGTCAGGCAAGATCGTACGCCGAACGATTGTTTGAGTTTCCAGAAATAAGTGCACTTGACGAAAAGTTTGCGACGGCTGCAATTGTGCGCCCAGCACAGAATGAAGATGTCGAATTTGAAGCCGAAGCAGTTGCCGACATTGTTAGACGAACTAAGGGCTACCCCTACTTTCTACAAGAGTGGGGCAAGCATGCTTGGGATTGCGCTGCTGAGTCGCCAATCACATTGGCCGATGTTACCAACGCATCAGAAATCGCAACCGCCGCTTTGGATGACAGTTTTTTCCGCGTTCGCTTCGATCGACTAACCCCATCGGAGAAAAAATATCTCAGAGCGATGTCGGACCTAGGTGCCGGGCCACACCGCTCCGGGAATATTGCTGATCGACTTTATCGCGATGTTCGCAGCGTCGCACCGACCAGAAACAATCTCATCAAAAGTGGAATGATATGGAGCCCCAATCACGGTGATACCGCGTTTACAGTCCCATTATTTGACGAATTCATGAAGCGAATCATGCCAGGCAGTGATTGGGAGAATGAGTAGCTAAAAGATAAAGTGGATTACTCAGAGCATGAGTCGTTGATAAAACTGTTGGGCCAATTCTGTTGAGGAACGCCCGAGCATTACATTCGACATTACAACCATCGCAGTATTAATTCTGCGATTGGCGAGTATGAGGCCAGTTGAGAAAAATAAAAGTTTACTTAATCTGACGTAGAGGTCTTAAAGAAATATTTGATCATTACACTAACTTGCTTTAATGCGCCGCGTTCTCGTTTCAAAAGAAGGCATTTTTACTGGCTACTTGAGCGCTAAACTTACCTATAATCTACCGATCAAACCTAGCATCGAGACGACCATGTCAGACGAACCCCGCGGCGAATTGACCACGCGCACCATTGCAATGCCCGCCAACACTAATCCTGCAGGCGATATATTCGGCGGCTGGGTGCTATCGCAAATGGACATTGCCGCTGGCATTAGTGCCAGTGGGCGGGCGCAGTGTCG
>CBDTWQ010000377.1:0-2669 GCA_965364115.1 uncultured Gammaproteobacteria bacterium
GCGATGAAGTTGGTTAGTGAAAAGGTGACCGGTTGAAAATCTGATTGGTATAGCACGTTAAGCCTCGCCAGTGGGCCTGAGATGGTGAGATAGCCGATTTCAACTATTAACCAAGATAAGATCCCTCCAAACAGGCCGTACCAGATGCCGCCATAAAGAAAGGGGCGGCGAATAAAGGCATCGGTGGCACCGATTAGCTTGGTGACGATGATCTCTTGATAACGATTTTGAATGTCGAGACGAATGGTGTTGCCAATGATCAGCAAAACCGCGAAAGAGAACAAGATGGTGATGATGACGACTGCGCGTTCAGCAATTTCGAGAATCGTATAGAGTCTCTCTAACCATTCCGTGTCCAGCTTGGCGATTGCAACTTGTGGTCGCGCTTGCAGTTGGTTAAGCAAATTACGAACCGCAAAGCTCTCGACCGCTCTGGGTTCAACAGTGATCGAGTGCGGCAGGGGGTTTTGGCTCAGGGAGTCAATACTTTTGCCAAAGCCAGAGTTATCACGAAATTCCTCAAGTGAAAGTTCACGTGAGATGAATTGAGTTGATTTCACTAATTCATCGCTGGAGATTTCCTTTTCAAGTTTTCGCGCGTCTTTCTCGCTGAGTTTGATGTCAAGGTAGAGACTGATTTGAGAGCTTGAGCGCAGATCGCCGGAAAGGGTGTCAATATTTTTCAAAAACAGATAGAAGCCGCCCGGTAACGACAGCGTGATGCCGATCACCGCGATGGTCATGATGGTGGTGGTGGGGGCATGGTAAATTTTGCCTAAGCTGAACACCAGTGATTGAAAATGGTGAGTTACATAAGCGGTAATTTTGTTGCTAGTTGCTGGCTGCGCACGACGAACATTATTCGAAGCCATGCGAATACTCCGGCTTTCTTTGATCGAGTTCATTGAGGATCAATTGACCCTGGTTCAAAGTGATGCTGGGTTTATTCAATTCGTCAATTAACTTGAGATCATGGCTTGCGATCATCACGGTGACACCGACCTGGTTGAAATCGAGAAAAATTTGCATGATTTCACGGGATAACAGCGGATCTAGGTTACCGGTAGGTTCGTCCGCTAGCAGCAACATCGGTTTATGAACCACGGCGCGAGCAATACCCACTCGCTGTTGTTCACCCCCCGACAGCGTAATCGGCATCGACTTTTCCTTGTGCAGCAAGCCGACTTTATCGAGCGCGGCTCTGGTGCGCTTGGCAATTTCCTGGTGCCGATAACCTTGAATATGCAAAGGCAGCGCGACGTTATCGAAAACCGGACGATCAAACAACAGCTGGTGGTCTTGAAAGATAATCCCAATGTTGCGGCGAATGTGTGGGATTCGGTGACGAGAAACGGTATTAAGGTTAATCCGATTAAGCAGTGCCTGCCCTCGAGTCGGTTTCTCGATCAACGCAATGATCTTCATCAAAGTGCTTTTACCGGCGCCCGAATGGCCGGTTAAGAAGACCATTTCACCCGTTTCTAGAGTTAAGCTGACGTTGCGCAACGCCTCATAACCGGCCTCGTAACGCTTGGTTACATTGTGAAATTCGATCATTTAATCGGCTCTTGGAGTGTCAGATAACAGGGCATCGACGAACTCTTGATGATCAAACGGGCGCAAGTCATCTGAGGATTCGCCAACCCCGATAAATCGAATTGGTGTCTTTAAATGCTCGGCAAGGTTGAAAATCATACCGCCTTTTGCAGTGCCATCGAGCTTTGTCAGGATGATTCCAGAAACGCCAATAGCGTCGTTGAAATGACTGGCTTGGGTAAGTGCATTTTGCCCAGTACCCGCGTCAAGAACCAATAAAGTCTCCTGCGGGGCTTCGGCGTCTAGCTTTGTCAACACGCGTTTAATTTTTTCGAGTTCGTCCATTAAATTCACTTGGGTGTGCAGTCGACCCGCCGTATCAGCAATCAAAACATCGAAGTTTTTAGCCTTTGCGGATTGCAGTGCATCGTAGATGACCGAGGCTGAATCGGCGCCCTGACCTTGCTTGACGACCGGCACCTGAAGGCGATCGCCCCAACTCTGTAGCTGTTCAACGGCCGCCGCACGAAAGGTGTCACCCGCTGCGAGCATGACTTTCAGGCCTTGATTGGTGAAGCGTTGTGCTAGTTTTCCAGCCGAGGTCGTCTTGCCAACCCCATTCACCCCCACCATCAAGATGACGAAGGGCTTTTTGCTAGTGTCTATCGCAAGCGGCGCGTCTACAGCGACCAACATCTCAGTCAGCATCTGCTTGAGCGTGCCCAACAGCCTATCGCCATCCGCTAATTGTGGCCGATTGAGAGACTCGGTAAGCTGGTTGATGATTTTTTCAGTCGCCTGCAAGCCCACGTCAGCGGTTAGCAACTGATCCTCTAGTTGCTCTAACAGCTCATCGTCAATCTGCTTTTTGCCGAGGAAAAGCTCGGCCAAACCAGTGGAAAAAGTATCGCGAGTTTTGGCCAGCCGTTGGCGCAGTGACGCGATCACACCGGTCGCTGGCGCTTGGTTTTTGTTATTGGCTGATTTGAATCCAAACATCATGGTTCCAAGTTGATCTTGAGCTTAACAGCCGTGCAGGGTTCGACTGAATTAAAGCAGCGGCTAGTGTAGCAAATGCAGTCGATACGAACCGCAACAAAATAAGGTAATGATTCTAAGCAGGCGCTACTATT
>CBDTWQ010000378.1:0-2667 GCA_965364115.1 uncultured Gammaproteobacteria bacterium
CGGTAGTGATTTGCATTTTCGTCGGGTCACGGTCTAAGCTGGCTTTACTGTTTGCGTGAAACTGTCACTTTCCAGGATATGCAATTGAGAACAATTCATCACTGTCTTCCGGCTCTAAATACAACTCGAGCTGCCATCTGGCTGTTTTTGTTGATGGCGGCGACGCTGCAAACGGCCAGCGCGGCAACCGATGGGCAGATAAGTTTCAAGAAAGTGTCAACTCAGTTTATCGCGGCACTGGGTGATCCCACCGCCACTGAGGGTGATGGCGCCGAACAATGGGGCCTTTGGCCGATTGACCCGGGCCCTCGCGGGGTGCGTTTGAAAAACTATGAATTGTTGTTGGCGGATGGTGGTGTTGCGCCTGCGCAGTGGGCCTTTGACCCAACCGATTGGTGGCTAGAAGAGAACGGTTTGATCATGGAGCAGCCGGCATTCCCGCTGCTGCCCGGTCAGTATATCGTCACCGGCAACCGCCAAGCGGTGGCTAAGCTAACAATTCACCCAGATGATGCGAGCGGCAATCGCCGCTGGCAGCTAGACCGAGGTGCGAATTTGCACGACGTCACTCATTTAGCTTGCCGTTCGGCGCGCTACACGCCGATGAGCGAAACACAGTCTTGCTCACCGGCTGCCGCGCCGCGTGATGCTTTTCGGGTGACACCGGGTGCCGCCATGCCGGTCGTAGCCGGTTGTCATAAGCAAGACTATGCGGTGTTGTTTGTGGTTGCGCTGCCGATCGAAAATTAGCTTCGAGACTAATCTTGTTCTGCGCTTTCCGTGCTGATGTTATTCAACAGCTTTCTCACCGGGGTCGGCATTCCATAGTTAATTACCCTGCCTAAACTCACCCATATGTGATTGTCTCCGTCTGCGATGGCTTGCGGCATCGAATCCAAATCAATCGTTGCGAGCGAAATGTCGAGATTGAAATGGGTAAACTGATGTCGCATGGCATCGCGCTGAATCTTGTTTGGCGATCGCCCCGTGCCGAGAAAGTTTTGCTGCCAGTCCTCAATTGCCTCGTCATTCTCGACCTCGGGCAGCGACCATAAACCACCCCAGATGCCACTCGGTGGTCGCCGCCACAACATCACTTGATCTTGATGACGATGCAATAGCATCAGCGTTTGCTTTAGCGGCTTGTTGCGCTTCGGTTTCTTTTGGGGGTAATCGGCTTGAGATTGCTGCTGAAAACTGGCACACATCGGTTGAAGCGGGCAGGCCTCGCATTTGGGGTTTGATTTGAAACAAACGGTGGCGCCGATATCCATCATCGCCTGATTAAAATCAGCAGTGTTTTCGTCAGGCGTCACGGCCTCGGTGAGACGCCACAATTGCTTCATGGTGTCGGCTTTTGCATACCAACCCGGCACCTGGAAACAGCGCGCCAACACTCGCTTAACATTACCATCGAGAATCGGCCAATCTTGCCCATAGGCAAAGCTCAGAATCGCACCGGCGGTCGAACGGCCAATTCCTGGCAGCGCCAACACTTGGTCGAACTGCTGTGGAAATTGGCCTCCATGTTGTTCACAGATGAGCTGCGCACTGCGATGCAAATTACGTGCGCGAGCGTAATAACCTAAACCTTGCCAGCGCTGCAGCACGTCATCGATGCTGGCCTTGGCCAACGATTCGATGCTCGGGAAGCGTGCCAAAAAATCGGCGTAGTAAGGTATAACGGTGCTGACTTGGGTCTGCTGCAACATTATCTCAGACAGCCAAATGCGATAGGCATCTTGCTTTTGCCAAGGTAAACCATGGCGGCCATATTGCCCAAACCATTCCAGCACTGCGCTGGCAAAACGTTTCGCGTCAACGCCCATCTAGTTGAGTAGTTTTTCGAGCAGCGCATCCTTGACTGCTTGTTTGGCCTTGGCTTTAGCCCTTTGTTTGGCCTCTTCCTTTTGCTGCTTCAGCAGCAGCTCCAGTTGACGTTTCTTCTCTAGCTTTCGATTTCGCGACTCGGCCAAGGCACGAGTTTCTGCTTCAAGCGCCTGTCGAATCGCCTTTTTTTGCGATTCTATCTCAGCCTTTATCGCCGCTCGTTTGGCAACCACTTCTGCTTTCAGCATTTCGTCGAGTTGCAGGTCAATTTCAATTGAATCAAAAGGTCCGCTGAGTCGAAGCGGAATTTTGAGCCCATCCAGATGATCTTGCGGCTCGGCTGATTGACCTTGCAAGCTTTTCACCACTTCAGCTTCGAGCTGATAATCTAGCATCCCAGTGAGCAAATCCGCTTGCCCGTGACCAGTGGCTCGCAACAACGGTGCCTGAAGACTGAGGTCATCACTAAAAAACACCCCGTCGCGAAGTTGGCCGGTCAATTTAACCGCAGAAAAATCAGTAATGCGCGGTCGCTCAGGCGGGCTTGTCTCGCCACGCGCCTTGGCTTTTGCGGCCTCGATCTCATGTCGAAGATTAAATCCACTGATCACGCCGTCTGCCAATTCAAAGCGCACGGTGCCATTGCTGTTCCGCCGCAACTGGGCGACTGATTCACCCCGCGTGGTTAGATTAACTTGCGCACTCAATTTGCCGTCAATCACCTCGGTCCCATCATAGTCTTTCAAAAAATCGCCGAGTCGAACATCACGGAAGGACTTCTGCACCCCAAACCTTGGTTGATCAGTTTGCAGATTAGCCACTGCAGAAATCTCGGCA
>CBDTWQ010000379.1:0-2657 GCA_965364115.1 uncultured Gammaproteobacteria bacterium
CGTTCAGGACTTAGTCTGCAAATAACTTTCTAACGAGTCGTCGAGGGCATCCTTCCATGGGGTGTGATGCGCTGGCGCTTGATTGCCCGTCATCGGTGAGACATAGCCATTGTCGCGGAAGGTCATGATGTTTTGCTTCTTGTGCTTTTTCCACTGAAAGAAGGCTTCGTTAGCGGCTTCGATGTTAAAACTCGGATAGTCGGTTTGGTCGATCAGTTCTCCGGTGTAGGCACCCTGATATCGGATGCAGGCGTAGTCGTCTTCGAGCGCATCTTCCGCAGCGATGCGGGCGGCGACATCATCGAGCAATGTTTGCTTGTCAGCGGGGATTTCAATCTTGCCCATGATGGCATCGCGAACCCACCAAGCTTGGGCATCGAACATGTTGAAGGTATACCACTGGTCTTGCATCCCGAGATAAAACAATTTCGGGTTATTGACCCAAGCGACGCCTTTATATAGGTCAGCCGAGGCGAGGCGATTGGCGGTGCGCAGTTTCAAGCCTTCCTCGATGAATGGAAAGTGATGCAGATAACCGGTGCATAAGATAATCGCGTCGACTTCGGCGGTTGTCCCATCGATAAAACTCGCGGTGTTGTTTTCAACCTTTTCTAACAGCGGCACCTCTTTCCAATTGTCTGGCCAGTCGTATCCCATCGGTGCGGTACGATGCGAGACGGTGATCGTTTTGCTGCCATACTTCCAGCATTGTGAACCGATGTCTTCAGCCGAATAGGAGGTGCCGATAATCAGCACATTCTTATCTTTGAATTCCATCGCATCGCGGAAATCATGGGAGTGTAGAATTCGACCATTGAACGATTCGAAACCTTTAAACTGCGGCACATTTGGGGTTGAGAAATGCCCCGAGGCGACAATCACGTGATCGAATTCTTCGGTGTATTCTCTATCTTTAGCGTGATCTTTGATGGTGAGATGAAAACGCTCCGCGGCATCATCGTAAGTTACGTGTCGCACCGGCGAATTGAAACGACACCATTGACGCACATCGGCTTTCTCGACTCGGCCTTTGATGTAATCAAATAGAACCGCGCGTGGCGGGTAAGAGGCGATTGCTTTGCCGAAATGATCGTCGAAGTAATAATCGGCGAATTCGAGACCTTCTTTGGGCCCGTTTGACCAGAGGTAGCGATACATGCTGCCGTGCACCGGCTCGCCAAACTCGTCGAGACCGGTGCGCCAGCTGTAGTTCCACAGGCCGCCCCAGTCTGATTGCTTTTCGAAGCAAACGACTTCGGGGATCTCAGCGCCCATAGCCTTGGCCGATTGAAACGCTCGTAATTGTGCCAGGCCACTCGGACCGGCACCAATAATCGCCACACGCTTACCCATGGTTTCCTCCAACTAATTGATTTTTATGTTCTTTAACGGAATTCGAATAGCAATGAATTTAATCAATCAAGAGTAGGGAATTCCGTTGTGATGGTCAACCGTGAGTTGCAATCAAGCAACGGCTGAGTTCTGATAGAGCCACTATAGGCCACCTTGAGATCGTCTTGGCGAAAGCGAATTTAACCCTAGATCCGGCGTCCGATGAAACTAACTCTGCGCTCGAACCTCACAGTGTCAAGGCGCTGGAAACCGCAATCGGTAAGCAAGTCCGCGTGTTGCGTAAACGGCTTAATCTGACGGTCGCAGCGCTGGCTAAGCAGGCTCGACTTTCAACCGGCATGCTGTCGAAAATTGAAAACGCGCAAACCTCGCCATCGCTGGCCACCCTGACGGCTTTAGCCAACGCCTTACAGGTGCCAGTGACCTCGTTCTTCAGAGGCTATGAAGAACAACGCGATGTGACCTACATCAAGGCTGGCGAAGGGCTGCCGATTGAACGGCGCGGTTCAGGGGCTGGGCACCAATATCAATTGCTAGGCCATACCATCGGCAAACCTTACAGCATTGAACCCTATTTGATTACGATCAGCGATTCCTCGGAAGTGTTTCCTGTGTTTCAACATGCCGGCATGGAATTAATTTATATGTTGGAAGGGCAGGTCGACTATCGGCATGCCAACAAAAGCTATCGTTTGAACCCCGGTGACACGCTGTTTTTCGATGCGGAGGCCTCGCATGGTCCTGACGAAATCCACAAGCTACCCTGTCGCTATCTATCCATTATTGTCTCCGAAACTCATTAAGCACGGTGGCCGGGGGTTATTCTGAGGATCAAAGAGGCGGTCTATTTTTGCGTCGAACAGCGCGTAATTTGTTTTCCTGATAAGAAACATAATTTCATTTGAGTTGACTTTAAAAAGGGCCTTGCGTAGGCTTTTTGGCTCAATAAAGTGGGGTGATCGGCATGTGTGGGATCGTTGGTTTGTTTATAAAAAATCCGGATATGGAAGCGGATCTCGGCAAGCATTTGTCCTCAATGTTATCTGAAATGACCGATCGTGGGCCCGACAGTGCCGGTGCTGCGATCTACCATGACCCGGTTGCCAGCGGCGCGGCCAAACTTACCGTTTTAGGCGAAGCGGCTGACTATCCATGGGATCAACTCAGCCAAGAATTGCAGCAAGCCTTTGGCGATGAGGCGGGCATCGCGGTGCATCGCGATCAGGCGGTGTTGAAAGTTGCCGCAGCGCCAGCCGATGTGCAAACCTGGTTGCAAGCCAACCACCCTGAATTGCGGGGCAACA
>CBDTWQ010000380.1:0-2653 GCA_965364115.1 uncultured Gammaproteobacteria bacterium
GTGCCGGAGGCCTCGCGGCTCATCCGCCAGCTAAACGGCCGGTCGGGATCGGCCTCGTTATCGACATCGTAAATGCCGTGAAATCCGGTGATCTCACCAATCACACCTTCTTCGATTAGGTCCCGTGCGGACTGAACCAGTGGGTTTTGAGTGTAGTTATAGCCCAGCATCGTCTGGCAATTCGAAGCGCGCGCAGCAGCCAGCATTTCCTCGGCTTCGAGCACATTAGTGGCCATCGGCTTCTCGCACCACACATGCTTGCCGGCCTGCAACGCCGCAATCGATATTTCTTTATGTAATGAATTAGGGACACAGACAGAAATCAATTCGATTTTGGGATCATTAATGATGTCCCTAAAGTCGGTTGTTGAACCTGCAAAACCCATTTCAAGCTGTTTGGCTTTGGCGATTTGAGGATCGATATCGCAGACCATTTCAAGCCGTGGACGCAAGCCATCACCAAACGCGGTTCCCGCTGCCGCATAGGCCAGCGAATGTGCCTTGCCCATGAATGCCGTGCCAATCACACCAACGCCAATTTCCTTCATTTTCTTCGACTCTTGCTTTTTCTAGATAGCGCGTGATGTTTCTCTAAACGGTGCCTCCGAGCGAACCTTCCAATTTAGCCAGCTCTTGCCCACCGGCCATCAATTCTTGCAGTTCTTCGGGTTCGATTTCACCACGCTTAGCGGTGCCCAATGTCTTGCCCCGATTGAGCACCGTGAAACGATCACCGACCGCCATCGCATGGCGTACGTTGTGAGTGATGAAAACCACGCCGATGCCTTGATTGCGAACTTTTTCAACGGTGGCCAAGACGTTTGAGGTCTGCCGTACACCGAGCGCCGAGGTTGGCTCATCGAGAATTAAAACTTTGGCCCCAAAGTGAACCGCTCGAGCAATCGCAACGGTTTGGCGCTCGCCACCGGAGAGCGTGCCTACCGCCTGATCGGGGGAGCGCAAACTAATCCCCATTTTTTTCATTTCACTCATGGTGATATCATTGGCGGCTTTGTGATCAAACAGCGATATGCCGGCTACTTTTTTAGTCGGTTCGTTACCCATGAAGAAATTTCGCGCTACCGACATCAACGGAATCATCGCGAGATCTTGATAAACCGTCGCGATACCCGCGGCAATCGCATCGCGCGGCCGAGTAAAATTCATCGGTTTGTCTTCAAAAAATATCTGCCCCGCTGACGGTGTATGAACCCCTGACATGGTTTTAATAAAGGTCGACTTGCCCGCACCGTTATCGCCGAGCAGGCAGTGGCATTCGCCTGGAAACAAGTCGAGGGAAACACCAGACAGCGCAATCACCGAGCCAAAATGTTTCTCGATGTTCTTCATTTCAATAATCGGGCGCTTCATCCTATTTCTCCCCGGTAATCATGCGACGAATGTAGGTGTTGAGAATCACCGCGAGCAACAGAATGACGCCGAGAAACACCCGAAACAACGAACTCTCCACCCCAGCAAAAAACAAACCCTGCTGCACCACGCCAAAAATCAAGGCGCCAAGCGCGGCACCAATAACCGAACCATAACCGCCGGTCAGCAGAGCACCACCGATGACCACCGAAATGATCGCTTCGAATTCCTTCAGCACACCGCGGTCAGCGCCGGCTGAGCCAAATTCCATGACTTGCGCTGTGGCAAAAACACAGGCGCAAAATGCGGTGAACATGAACATTAAAATCTTCACTCGATTGACCGGCACACCAACGTAACGAGCGGCTTGAGGATCGCCACCCGCGGCAAAAATCCAGTTGCCAAATTTAGTTTTGGTCAACAGAAAATGACCAAATATAACCAACACAAGAGCCCACACCATCAACATCGGAATGCCTTCAACCACCGGCTGGCCTTTTTTGATGCCACGACTGAAAGTCTCAATCCAACCATTGTCGCCCATCCACTGGAACATCCCGGTGAGCACCTTGCCACCGAAAACTGGCGCTAACCAATCGCCTTCAGCGGCATCTCTGACGCCACCGATGATGGTTTTGCTAGTGGATGCGATCGCGGCAAAAATGGTTAGGCCACGCAGAATAAACAAAAAAGCTAGGGTGACGATAAAACTCGGTAGCCCGGTTTTAATCACCAACCAGCCATTCAATGCACCAACGGTCATGCACAGTATAAAAGTTAGAATAATCGCCAACCACACGGGCCAGCCGAGGGTAACCGAAAGCAATGCAATGCTCATGCCGGCAAAGCCGATCATAGAGCCAACCGACAAATCGAACTCGCCCGCAATCATTAATAGGCAGGCGCCGACCGCAATAATCACAAACTGCGCCGAGACCACCGACCAGTTCATCACGCCGGCAGGCGAAAACATGCCCGAGTCGCCCGCGCTGAGGAAGAAAAAGAAAAAAACCAGAATAGTGCCGCAGATTCCGCCTAACTCGGGGCGAATCAGGGCTTGATGAAAACTTGACCTTTGTTTGACACGCTCATCGTCGTGATTAGGTGCAGGACTGGCCGACTGCGTGGCTTCTTCAGTTACGGGTTCGTTTTGCTCGCTCATCTTTAGCCCCAATTTTCAATTTTCGAATAGCCGGTGAAGGATATAATAAAGGGCAGCCAATCAAAATTGACCGCCCCTTGAATCTAGCAATTAACGATATTCTCCAGCATATTTCTCAAC
>CBDTWQ010000381.1:0-2651 GCA_965364115.1 uncultured Gammaproteobacteria bacterium
AGTGCGTGAATGCGAAGTACTGCTCGATCAGTTGATGGCTGAACTACAGCAAAACCCACAACTAGAACCCGAGGACATTCTAGTAATGGTGCCAGATATCGCGAGCTATGCACCCTGCATTGAGGCTGCGTTTCGTTTCGGCCCGGTCAGTTACAATATTTCTGACATCACGCTCGCCTCAGAAGACCCACTTGCGACAACCTTCTTGCAGCTGTTGAAATTACCTCAATGTCGATTCACTCAATCCGAAATATTCTCTTTGCTCGACAATCCAGCGCTCAGGCAAAAGTTCAAGATCGACGAAGCCTCTATCGACCTACTACAGAGTCAGTTGCAACAAGCCAACGTTCGCTGGGGCATTGATTCGGCGCATCGCGACGAGATCGGCTTACCGCCGACCGACGCTAACACCTGGCAGCAAGCCAGCGATCGTTATTTTGCCGGGTTTGCGCTAGCCGATGCTGAACTCTGGGAGGGCATTTCGCCACTGCCGAATGCCGCCACGGGTGAGTTCGACTTGTTCGGTCATTTTTGGCATTTGCTACACAGCTTAAAAATTTGGCGTCAGCGCTTAGGCGGCACACGCTCTGCAACCGAGTGGCAAATGCTTTTATTGCAACTGCTGGAGCATTTTTTCATCACTAGCCCGATAATCGAGAATCGATTGCAACAGATTCGCGATACAATCAATGATCTAAATTTCCAAAGTGATGCCCCTTTAACCGCTGAATTGATTGACCATCTGATGGAGGCCTCGCTGAGCCGTCGTGAGCAAAGTGGTCAACTCTATTCGGGTGGCGTCACTGTTTGCGGAATGCGGCCGATGCGCAGCATTCCGTTCAAGATGATCTGTCTGTTAGGGATGAATCGAACCGACTTCCCTCGGCAAGATTCGCATAGCGATATTGATTTGCTGCTAGATCAGCCTGGTCAAGCCGACCCAGCAAAGAGACAAGAAGATCGCTACCTAATGCTGGAGACCTTGCTCTGCGCACGCGAAAAGCTCTATATCAGCTATCGTGGCCGCAGCCTTAAAGACAATAGCGAAAATCAACCATCCGTGATGGTTCAAGAACTGCTTGATTTCATCGATCGTAGCTTTCTGCTCAACTCATCTAACTCAGATACGAATCAGAAATTTAGTGCCCAAGTGATTCATCAACATCCGATGCAAGTATTTTCAACAACCGCTTTCGTTGCACCCCATTTCAGTTTTAATCGTCACGGCTTCGCGCTGGCAAAACGTTTGGCTGATCCTCCATCAATCAACGGGCCATGGCCGATTGCCGACTTATCCGCAACAACCACCTTACTCGAAATCGATTCGACTCAATTAAGCCAATTTTTAAGACATCCTATTCGATACTTTTTTCAACACCGACTCGGTATTTACCTCGGCGATGATCGCGCGTTGGCGGATGACGAAACCTTCGACCTAGACGCTCTAGAGGGCTGGATGCTGAAACAACAACTAGCCAACGATATCCTAAACCAGCGCAATGATAGCCAAGCCAGATTAGTCGCCAGCGGCATGCTAGCGCACGGGCCAGCAGGAGTTGAGCAAATCGAACAGGTCCAACTTAAGCATCCAGACTGGTTGCAGCAAATCGAAAACGTCTCCAGCCTAAGGGCAGAAACTCGCTTGATTAATTTGACGCTGAATAATGGCATCATCTTGAAAGGAAGCGTTTCGAATTATTATTCCGGAACCGGTTTAATCGCGATTGAACCCGGCAAGTTCAAAGGCCCTCAATTACTGAGCTTGTGGCTCCAACATTTGCTCCTAATCGCCACTGGTCAGTTGCTGGCTGACGAAAATAGTCGGTTGCTAAACATCGACCGAACTCATCAACTCAACCACCTTTCGGTCGACCAAGCTCAAACCCTGTTGCAAAACTACTGCCAGCTGTTCGATCACGGCATGCGACAACCTTTGCCAATTTTTCCAGAAACCAGCCACGCTTGGGCCAAAGCCAGTGCTCGAGAAAATGGTCTAGTTGCGGTCAATAAAATTTGGCAGAAGCAAAACTCATTCCAATCATTCGGCGATGTCAGCGATGCCTACCTACAACTCGCACTGCGCCAGTATGATTACCCGTTTGAAACTGCACTTTTCAATGATTGTGCCGAGCGCCTATACCAACCACTACTCAATCTGGTGGAAAAGGTATGAGTCGCTTGCTCGATGCGAAATCCAGCCTGTTGCTCGATTTACACGGGGTTAAACTAATTGAGGCTAGCGCCGGCACCGGCAAGACCTATACGCTGGCTAACCTGTATCTTCGGCACATCTATGCCGGTCGAACACCGGCTGAAATTCTGGTGGTCAGCTTTACCAACGCCGCAACCGAAGAATTACACCAGCGCATTCACCTACGTTTATTATCAGCACTGCAGGTGTTGCGAGGTGCCAACAGCGATGACGAATTTCTAACCCTACTGTCCGATCAATTTTCATCATTATCGGAAACCGACCGCGATTTGCATCGGCGACGGCTCGAGTTTGCGTTACGCAGCATGGACGAGGCGATGATTACCACGATTCACGGATTTTGTTATCGCGCGCTGCAGGATCACGCGTTGCTGGCTCATCAACCGTTTGAAAGCGAAATCATCACCAACGATGATTCGTTCTGGGCAGTGGCGCTGAA
>CBDTWQ010000382.1:0-2648 GCA_965364115.1 uncultured Gammaproteobacteria bacterium
AAAGTTGGGGAGTGCAACGCCCGTTTGGGCGACAAATTCTGACTGGCACTGACGGTATGGATGGGTTTTACTATGCGCGCTTGAGCAAGCGGGACCCTGCTTGAGGCGGATCGATTGAAGTCGTTTTAGGATGTTCGGTGGAAACCACTTATCTGGTTTACAATAGAGCCATGCTGGACTTGAAGATTCTGGAGGTTGCGAGCTTATCGAGTGCGCTGGCAATTTATGCCAACGACTCTCGGCATTTACTGTTAGGGCCAGAACTCCAAAATCACCAAGTCGGCCAAAACCAGTCGTGGCAATTGTCGAATTCACAAGCATCTGCAGGGCCACGCAGATGAGTAGCACGCTGCGTAACACCGCTTCGATCATTGCTCTAGTGCTATTGTTGATGGTGTCTTTGTACACCATTAGTGATGCTACTTCGAACTCAGCCACCTTTGGCAAATATTACAACTGGTTGGTTTTGTTCTATGCAGTCGGCTTGGTTGGCCTGCTCGGGCTGATTGCCCATAACGTCTACAAGCTGATTGTTCAGTATCGATTGAAGACCATCGGTTCGCATTTGACCGCGCGAATGATCGGTGTTTTTGTTTTGTTGACGATCATTCCGGTCAGCGTTGTCTACTATTTCTCACTCAGTTTTTTGCACCGTGGTATCGATAGCTGGTTCGATGTTGGGGTCGAGACTGCGCTTGAAGATTCGCTGCAGCTCGGGCGCTCGGCACTAGACCTGCGCAAGCGTGACGCGCTTAAAAAAACTCGCGATATTGCGATCGAATTGGCTGGAATAGATAACGAGATCTTGATCGTCTATCTCGATGAAGCGCGCAACCGAACCGGCGCAAATGAGATGACCCTGTATGATCACAATCAAGGGATCATGGCGTCTAGTAGCATCGATAGCACCGAACTCCCTGTAGCCTTGCCGCTCACAGAGTTGGGTGACTTGGGCGTTGATAATCCCTATCTAAAAATTATCGAGGACCCACTCGCTGGGCTTTCGATTCGAATCGTGATGCTAGTGCAGAGCCTTGAAATCACTCAACCGCAGATGACTTTGCAAGCCTTGTACCCGTTTACCGATCGTTTGAATGAACTGACTATTGGTGTTCAGGAAGCCTATGACCGCTACAAACATTTGGCTGCGATTCGTGATCCACTGAAGACCAGTTTCACCCTCGCACTCTCGATCATTTGGCTGCTCAGTGTGTTAACCGCGATTTGGTTGGCATTTGTTGCGGCGCGCAAATTGGTTGCACCGATCAATGATTTAGTCGAAGGCACCAAAGCAGTTGCGGCCGGTAACTATGAGCGCCAGGTCAATCTCTCGGGCAGCGATGAGCTAGGTTTCTTACTGCGGTCATTCAACACAATGACGCGTAAAATTTCTCGCAGCCGTGCGATTGCCGAGCAAAGTCAGCGAATGGAGGCATTACAGAAAAATTATCTTGAATCGATTATGGAACACATTAACTCTGGGGTGTTTACGATTGATGATACCGGCTTTATCAAAAGCGGTAATCCGGCGGCCTGTGCAATGTTTCAGGTTACTCCGAAATTTTTTAGTGAACTCTATATAGAAGATGTGGTGCGCGAGTATCCATTGATGAAACGGTTTTTTGATGTGGTGCAGGTGCATCTGGAAAGCGAAGGTGAATGGCAGGAAGAGATCACTTTGTTTGCTGCCGATGGGAAAAAGATTCTGCGTCTGAGTGGCACTGCTTTGCTCTCTCAAACCGATGACCGAAGCGAGCAGGTGATTGTGGTGGATGACTTAACGCAGCTGATTCAGGCACAAAAGGAATCAGCCTGGAGCGAAATGGCAAGGCGGCTCGCGCATGAAATCAAGAACCCATTGACACCGATTCAATTGTCAGCGGAACGCCTACAGCGCAAGTTGAGTGGTGACCTTGATGCTGACAAACAATCGATGTTGAATCGTTATACCCACACGATCATCCAACAGGTCGAAGCAATGAAGGCAATGGTCAACGCATTCACCGATTATGCTCGTACGCCGACGCAGAAACCGCAGTCGGTCAATCTCAACGTGATACTGGAAGAGATCGCGGTGCTTTATGATGGAGACAATGCGAATGTTTCGATAGACCTTGAGCTCGATTCGTCTTTACCTCAGTTCCAGGCTGACGATGTGCGTTTGCGTCAGTTGCTGCACAATTTGTTAAAGAACAGCCTGCAGGCGCTCGACGGCGGGGGTTGGATCAAATTGCAAACACAAGTGTTGGAACAGACTGGGCGCCAGTTTGTGGAGCTCACGGTCAGCGACAGTGGCAGGGGAATAGCGGATGAGGTTGTGCATACTTTGTTTGAGCCTTATGTCACGACTAAAACCACCGGCAGTGGACTGGGCTTGGCAATCGTTCAAAAAATTGTCGATGAACATCATGGTACGGTGCGGGTCAGTAAGACAGTGGAGGGTGGTGCTAGCTTTAGTGTCCGTTTGCCAATCGTCAATTTGCCGGTCGAGCTAGATCAGGCCGTTGCTGAAAAACAGAATGTGGGTGGGGCGACATGAATACACAAATATTAGTGGTGGACGACGAGCCGGATATTCGGTTTTTGCTCAAGGACATTCTTGAGGACGAAGGTTACTCGGTGGAAGTGGCGAAAGATGCCCGCAGCGC
>CBDTWQ010000383.1:0-2647 GCA_965364115.1 uncultured Gammaproteobacteria bacterium
AATCCTTCGCTGAGGTCATCCATCAAATGGGTGATTCCCGCGTATCCTTCAAAATTCTGACCAAAATCCGAAAACTTCATCACGATTATAAATCCCTAGCTGTTACTCATGTTGGTTTCGGCTGAACTGCCACTCGTTCCAATGAATCTAACGATCTCAAAATCATCTTAGTGCCTGAACAGATAATACCTTAGATTACGAGCGAAATGCCGGCCATGCACGCGCCGAAAAATGTTGGCAGTGGCTGTAAGTCGAAAACTTCTACCAGGAGAATCATGCCAGAGACTTGATTGACCTCGAATATTAGGAAACCCGCCAAACTCAATCAATCCGTCCGAATGCAGTAGCCGACGGGTTACAAGCGACATATCATTGCGTTGAAAATTCCTCACTGGTATCGAACTAATCTTAAGCCAAGACATTAAACTGAGACATAGCATGCACTATCACCACCACATAGAATTTAGAGTTCGCGATTACGAATGCGACATGCAAGGCCTGGTCAACAACGCGGTTTATCAAAACTATCTCGAGCACGCACGCCATCTGTTTATGTCGTCTCGCGGGGTCGAATTCAGCCAAGCCACTAAAGACGGCATTCATCTAGTGGTGATTCGGGCTGAACTAGATTACTTGAAATCGCTGGTTGGCGGCGATTGCTTCGAAGTTCGAAGCCGAATTGAACGAGTCTCGCGAATCAGATTTGCCTTTCGACAGGACATTTATCGCCTGCCCGACAACCACTTGATGCTAGCGGCAAAAATCTTTGGCACCGCACTGAAACCGAATGGTCGACCTTATCTGCCCGACTTCCTTGAACATTTGTTGGCTACTGATTAGAGCACTTTAGTAACGGGCTAGACGATCCAAACCGCTTAGATTCGCTGACTAGGGGTTGATAGCTTGGAGTGATTTCGGCAAAGGCATTCAAGCCGAGTTGGGCTTCTTCACCATTGGCCAACTGAAATTGATTGAACCCGCATTGCTGCATGAATGAAAGCTGATCTCGAAGCACTTCGCCTTGAGCGCGAAGAAGCCCTTTGAAAAACATCCGATGACGCAACAGACGCGCCTGACTGAATCCTTGACCATCCGAAAAAGAACTGAAATTCAACACGATAAGTCTTAAATCATCGATAAAATCGAGCAGAACTTCCACATCATCGCTTGAATCAAGTTCGACTCCCAATTCACAATCGAGCGACTTTAAGAACGCCCATTGTTGTTGCAGTCGAGACAGATCAACAATAATCTTGGGTCGATGCAAAGGCTCGTCACCCGGCTGAAGACGGATCCAGTCATCATCAATCAGATGATGGTGGTTAATTAATACTGACATACACGGCTTCCTTGAAAGGCACACGACCTGTTCGTTCTAGGGTTGCTAAAAAAGACTCGCCTGAAAGCCGGAGATCAATGTAAGTTTCAATAATCGTCTCTACCGCCTGACCAATATGCGGTTTGGCAACCGCTGGCCCTAAAACCTTGCCTAATGCGGTTAGATGACCGGTTTGACCACCCAGCGTAATTTGATACCAATCTTCACCATTTTTCTCGACCCCCAGTAACCCGATACTGCCAACATGATGATGTCCGCAAGCATTCATACAGCCCGAGATGTTAATTTTTAGCGGGCCCACATCATAAAGGCGGTCTAACGACTCGAATCGTTTGATGATGTCTTCCGAAACGTCGATCGACGTGGCGTTAGCTAGCGAGCAAAAATCGAGCCCAGGACAACAGATGATGTCGTTCAAAGTTCCTATATTAGGTTGCGCCAGCCCCAATTTGAGCAGCGACAGCCAAAGCGAATAGAGTTGGCTCTGCTCAACGTGCGCAAAAATAAGATTTTGCGTATAACTGGTTCTGATTTCGCCCAGACTGTACTTATCAGACAGCTGAGCAACTTCGTTCATCTGCAGATCCGTGATGTCGCCCGGTGGCCGGCCATGACCCTTCAAAGATAGAAAGACAATCCGATAACCGGATTGTTTGTGTGCCTTGGTATTGTGCTGATACCAAGAAGCAAACATTGGATTACTGCGACAGAGCGCCGACAGGGTTTGGTCATCCGCCAGTGGTTTATATTGATAGACACTAAATGCTTTGCTCACCTTGTCGATATGTTGATCACTGAGCTTTAGTTCAGTATCTCGCAGATGCGCCCATTCCGCGTCAACTTGGTCTCTAAACGCATCAATTCCAAGTGCATTGACTAAAATTTTGATCCGAGCTTTGTAAATATTGTCACGCCGTCCATGCAGATTATAAACGCGTAGAATGGCGTCTAGATAACTCAGCAGATCGTTTCTCGGCAAGAATTCTCGAATAACCTTGCCAATTACTGGCGTGCGCCCAAGGCCCCCGCCTACGATAACTTTAAAACCGACCCGCCCCTGCAAATCGTGAACTAGCTGCAGGCCGATATCGTGAACTTGAGAAGCCACTCGGTCCTCGCGCGCACCGGTAACTGCAATCTTGAATTTTCTCGGCAAAAACGAGAATTCTGGATGCAGGGTGGACCATTGACGGAGCAATTCGCACCAGACTCTCGGGTCTTCAATCTCATCTGGAGCAACCCCCGCAAGTGGATCTGAAGTCACGTTGCGAATGCAATTTCCGCTGGTTTGAATGGCGTGCATTTGAA
>CBDTWQ010000384.1:0-2646 GCA_965364115.1 uncultured Gammaproteobacteria bacterium
AATGAAACAACTTCTCGATTTTCTACCCATTCTGCTGTTCTTTATCGTCTACAAGTTCTACCTCGATATCCCAGATGGAGTCATCGCCAGCATCAATCATTGGGTGCCAATGATGAAACTCTCTCCCGAGCAGCCATCAGACGCTATTTTTCTCGCGACCCTTGTGATAATTATCGCCACTCTGATGCAAGTTGCGATTTCGGCGATCGTGCTCAAAAAGGTCGAAAAAATGCCGCTAATCGTTCTCGCATTACTACTAGTTTTCGGCGGCGCCACCCTGATATTTAAAGACGCTCTTTTCATTCAATGGAAACCCACCGTGATCAACTGGCTATTTGCGGTGGTGTTCTTAGGCAGTCAATGGGTCGGTGAAAAACCCTTGATTCAGCGGATGCTGGGGCAAGCAATTGAGATTCATGAGAAACGTATTTGGCTCAAGCTGAACCTGGCCTGGATCGGCTTCTTTATCGTCTCAGGAACTGCCAACCTAATTGTGGCACCTGAAATTGATCCCTTCGGTTTGCAATTTAGCGAGGCAGCCTGGGTCGATTTCAAGCTATTCGGTCTGATGGGGATGACCATATTGTTCGTCATTGGTCAGGCCGTTTATCTCGCCAAGTTTTTACCCGACGCCAACAAGGAGACAGACTAAATGTTCTACAGCATCGTCGGCATTGACCATGCCAACAGCCTTGAGGGCCGTCTCGCAGCCAGGCCTGAACACGTTGAGAGACTGCTAGCGTTGAAGCAACAAGGGCGTTTGATGGTTGCGGGACCGAACCCGGCGATCGACAATGAAGACCCGGGTGAAGCGGGGTTCACCGGCAGCCTGATCGTTGCTGAATTTGACGCGTTAGAAGAAGCCCAAGCTTGGGCCGAAGCCGATCCTTATATGCAGAAAGGTGTGTATCAATCTGTAACCGTGAAACCTTTCAAAAAAGTGCTGCCATAAACTGCGTATGGCGCAGGATAAGAACGTTGGCAGGCCTTGCGAGAGGCCTTTCGGCGAGCCGTTGGCCAACCCTTGATAGGGGGTTGCGAGAAATTCCTAACGCGAAACGCTTGAGAGATTTATAGGTACTTACTTGGGCTTTCTAAATTATCGCTTATTTCGCGCAGCAGCATATCTTCAGATTCGATTCGATCAGCCATCGCATCACCGATGCCAGACAAATCACTAGAAAGGTTTAGAAGGCTCTCAGCATCGTCGGCGCCATCATATTTATCATTGAAATCGACAAACAATTGAGTCGTGCCCGAAATCGCCGGATACACTCTATCGGCTACCCGTTTGATATTGCCGCGCCGCTCTTTGCCGTCAATAATTCGTTCGTAAATTTCAAAATGCCCAAGCGCGGTGTAATCAACCAGTTGCTGGTTAAAACTACGCAAGCCATCGAGAATCGCATCAGCCGCCTGCTCACTTTTTTTAAGGTCTGCCAAATCGCACATCGACACGAAGACTTGCTGTCGCTCAGCCAACAGAGAGTTGATGGTCTGCGACTGCCGCTTCCGGCGGTTCTGTTCAGCTGATTTGTTTTCGGCTGATATCTTCTCGGCTATCTGGGCAATCTTTTCTATCTGTGAATCGCTCACGTCTCTCCTCTAACAAACTTTTGTCGATTTCGGTCAAACGCTATTATGCGGCTGAATCTCGCATGGGTAAACCGTCATTATCAATTTTACCTGTGATATTTTTTGCTAAACTCACTCGCTTTACAGACAGAAAACTCGTGAAACTATCACTCGAAAATAAATTGGATCGATTGGAAATGCTGTTCACTGAGCAGGACCAAACGATTCAAAGCCTGAATGACATCATCGCCAAGCAAGATAGCGAGATCAGAAACCTACAGTCTGAGGTCAAGCGGATCAATGACCAGCTGACAGAGGTCAAAAATGATTTCAGCGAGAGCAGCAACCCAGCAGACGAACGTCCCCCTCACTACTGATGAGCGCCCCTGTTGAGACCGTCTCGCCGAGCCGCTTAAAAGACCACCATAAGCTTGAAGATTTCGATTTTGAAGAGACCGATAGCGGCGTATTGATCAATGCCAAAAGGCTGGGATGTCAATATTTACACAGCTTTGTCAAAGGTCCGATCGAACGCCGAGCCAGCCAAACCAACCAAGCCTTGCTGAAGGCCTGCAACAATAAGGCGAGGAGCATTCATCAGGTGCTCGACCTGACGGCTGGCTGGGGTGCCGATGCTTTCGTCTTAGCAACACAGGGGCAACAAGTCACCCTGCTGGAGAAAAACGTTGCGATCGCTAGTTGCGTCGACTATTCGCTCTCAATTCTAGCGCAAAGTCATCATCCTACGGCAAATCGGCTAGAGTTGCGGCATTGTGATGCGACCGATTTTCTAAACCAACTTTCAGCTAACCATGGCTTTGATTGCATTTACATTGACCCGATGTTTCCCGCTCATAAATCGAGTGCGAAACCCGCTAAAGAGATGCAAATTTTGCAGGCATTGACCGACAATCAAGCGATCGATTTAATGTTTGAACTCGCGCTGCAAAAGGCTGTCAAGCGCGTGGTGATCAAGCGCCCACTGAAGGCGGTTCCTCTAGGCGAAGCGACAGTAGATCTGGTATATCGTGAAAGATCGGTGCGCTTTGATATCTATCTGACCAACTAAGC
>CBDTWQ010000385.1:0-2641 GCA_965364115.1 uncultured Gammaproteobacteria bacterium
AGCAGTGGTCGGTCACATAACTACTACCAGCGCTGGGTTTACACCAATGGTCGCTCCGGTACCGCCAGCCTCAAGGCCTTACCGGTTGGCAATTATGTCGCCATCTTGTTCCGCAACAACGGCTGGCACTTCATTGGCGAACCCGTGCCTTTCTCAGTGACTCGATAAACGGTCAATTAGTCTAGTCACAAAGCGCTTAATCCCCTGCGACAATGGCTATTGTTGCAGGGGCAATAGATGAAATAAAAATCATTAACCTCTATCCCTCGTTCGATAAAATCACAAACAATATCCACCTAGCCATTGCGGCAGACGCAACAGCCACTAGCCCTGCGGGTAAATAGGGGCTTCGAGAATCAGTTGATCCTGTTTCTGAACGCTGCGATAGCGCTCTGCCTCAAAACGATGTTGTTGCTGGCGCAAGTTCTGGAATGGAAGGGCTATTTCTCCAAAAATCGGCGAGGGCCTGTTCGAGTGATTCGATGTTAGGGCAAGATTGAGGTTGCCAAGAAGGTGGCAGATAACGTCGATAACCCGCCTGGCAGAAACGTTGGTCAAGCAGCACCACTACACCTTGATCTTTTTCACTGCGAATCACTCTGCCGGCACTTTGCATCACCCGAATCAGGCCGGGAAAGCGAAACGCATAATCGAAGCCGTCGAGCTTCAGCCGATCAAAATCTTGTTGAATCAATTGTTGCTCTTGGTTGGCCTGTGGCAAGCCAACGCCGACGATGATTGTGCCGATTAAAGACTTACCCTGATAGTCGATGCCCTCAGCAAATCGCCCGCCCATGATGGCAAAGCCCAGTTGCTGATCGTGTTCAAAAAATTGAGTTAAAAACTGCTGTTGCGCCGCATCGTCGAAGTCGCGCTGTTGAATCAATATTTCAATCTCGGGGTAAAGTTCTGCGAAGCGCTGTTGCACCGACTGCATGAAATAATAAGAAGAAAAGAACACTAAATAGTTGCCAGGCTTAGCTTGATAAGTGCTGGTAATCGACTGACAGATCGCATCGATC
This sequence comes from uncultured Gammaproteobacteria bacterium, assembly GCA_965364115.1. Lineage (GTDB taxonomy): Bacteria > Pseudomonadota > Gammaproteobacteria. The sequence goes on from CBDTWQ010000385.1 coordinate 1,023, forward strand.
GAAAACTCGCGCTGTCGATAGCGAGTGTCGACATAATCGGCGATGCAAACCTTAAGATTTTGCGCGGGGAAAGGTGATGGCAGTTTTAAATTCGCACAGCTTGGCGTAAAGCCCAGCGCACATTCAAAATAAGCGGATGGTGAGAGGGTTGCGGAAAAACCGCAAACCGATTGAAACAACGGATAACATTTCTCTAGATAATCAAACGCATTCAGACAGAGTAGTTTGATTTCGCGAGCCGGCAGAGGCTTGCGGCCCAACACTCTATGATGATCATCAAATAGCTGACTGATGGTTTGAAAGCGGAACACCGCTTTTGATAATTCGATGGTCTCGCTGGCGAGATGCTTATTACCAAAAATATCGAAGCCCAAGGCTTCGCTGAAGCGTTGGATCGCTCGCAGTAAAGAATCGGGTAATCGTTCGGAGATAGATTCGTCGTTTGACTGCTGTCGAAGTTCTCGGTCGAGCGCAAACTGCAGTGATTCAAGCGCGCTTGTAATCGTTTGGCTGTTGTCGGCACTCGCCGCCTGTTTGATCTGGGTGCGGGTTAATTTCGCCGAGTACATGCCGCGTGCGCGGTCGACCAGATTGTGCAACTCATCGATCAACAGAGTCTTGCGTTTGCTGCTAGTTTGAAAATAACTGAGCTGCACTAATGGGTCGAACACATAGTTGTAATCGCAGATGATAATGTCGACCCAGTTGATCATTTGCAGGCTAAGTTCGAACGGACATATTTGAAACTCATCTGCGGTTTTTTGAATTTGGTTGACGTCGAGTTGACGCTGATTAAATAGTTGTTCGCGCGCGGCCGGCAGTCGTTCAAAAAAGCCGAGGCATCGTCGGCAGCGCCCTTCTGGATCAATCTCCTCGGCATTGTGATTGCAGGGGCAGCTTCGAGCCTTGGCTTGAATCACCACGAAGGAAAGTTCGACTGGCATCAATCGGATTGCGCTGATGGCCTGCTGTTGCCCTGATACTTTGGCGGACAGGTAGACGACCTGGTCGCAGAGGTCTTCGCCGATGGCTTTGACGACTGGAAACAAGGTGCTGATGGTTTTGCCCGCGCCGGTGGGCGCTTCGACAATTAGTTGGTCTTGTTTTTGAACGTTGCGATAGACCTCAGCCGCAAAACGATGCTGTTGTTGGCGAAAGTTTTCGAACGGGAACGCCATCTCTTGGGCTTGCTCGCGAGTCCGCTGTTGCTGTTGCTCGACTAGGTTTTGCCAATCGAGGTAGCGGCGCAAAATTGTTTCAACAAAATCCTCAAGTTCGCCGCGTTGAAAAATCTTTGCATGGCGCTGTTCTTCATTACTGAACAGGTTGACTAGGTTGAGGCTGAGGTTCACTTGATCGAGGTCTTTTTCGCGGGCATAGGAGGCGCCATAAAATTTGAGCTGGCCCCAATGAACTGCATCATTTTCGGTTCCGGGGGTATGCGCATAAACCGTTTTTATTTCTTCAATGCGTGGCGGTGTCTCGCTGGAAAATAGTAAGTCGATGCGTCCGCCGAGTTCGATTTCTTCATCGTCTATTGTCATCACCAGTTGAGTGGTGACTTCAGATTCAGCCTGCTGGCGATAACGTTTTTGAATCTTTTGATGGGTTTGCACACC
>CBDTWQ010000386.1:0-2641 GCA_965364115.1 uncultured Gammaproteobacteria bacterium
GTGACCAGCCCCATCGCGAGCGCCTGGTCGGCAGTCAAGGTATTGTTAGTCAGCATTAATTCCTGCGCCTTGCGTAGGCCCACCAAACGAGGCAGAAAATAACTCGAACTGCCGTCAGGCGAGAGGCCCGCTTTGGTGTAGGCCATAGTGAAACTCGCCGAACGTGCTGCCAACACGATGTCACCGATCATCGTGAGGCTAAAACCAGCCCCTGCGGCAATCCCGTTAACCGCCACCAGTAACGCAGCGTCCATTTGGCAAAGCGTTGCAATCGCTTGATGCAGAGTGTCGGCCAAGGCTTTTAACGCGATGTCGACTTGGTCACCCTGCGCATGCATCACCTTCAGGTCGCCACCCACGCTAAAAAACCGGCCTTCTGCCGACAGAATGATCACTTTGAGGATTGGGTCGGCAGCGCAAATGCGCGCCGCTTGATTCAGCTCTTCGACCGTTTGAACATCGAGCCCGTTACCCTGATCAGGGCGGTTAAATTGAATTCGACCGATCGCGCCTTGGCGAGTGAAACGCAGTGATTTGAATTTATCCATGAGTCGATAATGCCGTTAACACTGGCAAATGCCAAGCGCCGATTGCGCCGCAACTTGAAACGGATGATTGGTGAGTGATTAAGGTTTTTCAGATCAAGCCAAGCTGATCAAACTCGGCAGTGTGGCAAGCTCTGAGCTGCCGGTTCAAGTCTTCTTTTCGAAACTTTTGAACACTTGCTACAAGAAACTGTGCAGGCCTAGCTCATAGTTTGGTAAGTGCCTAGTGTCACCGATAAGCAAGATTCCTTTGTAAGCTTTTGAGCATCTTCTAATGGCAACAGCGTCTGCTTAAATAAAGCATGCCTCACCTTGCGTAGAGGTTGGCAATCGCCAAATCGAAGGCATCTTCGGCCTCTGCTTCCCGATTGCTCATCTCTGGGTCTGGCGAAGCGCTCTCATTATTCTTCGATTTATTCCAAACAATTTCGGTTGCTGAATTGAACGAATCGATTATTTCCACGTAGGTGTTGGTTGGCGAAAGCAAGGTGTTGAGAAAACTCATGATGACGGACAGCACAATGCCCAGAACCGAGGTGCTCAAAGCGAAGGAGATCTTGATTAAGAAACTGTCGATCACCAGTTTGCTCGCTTCTGCATTGGTGATGTCCATTGCGGTCAGTTCCGGCAGCGCGCGCATAATTCCAAGGAAGGTGCCAAAAATGCCGCCGACGATGAAGATGCTAGGCAGAATGTTGAGCACGTCATTAGTGCGACTTAGCGAGAAAATTCCCAACACTCGATTAAAGATCGGGTTTGAGCCGAACACGCTATTCGAGATCTCTTGAAAATCAGGTTGCCGGCCCGAATCTCGATTTAGATAACGGACTTGTCGCAGGAAGTCATCAATAAGACGAATAATCCCATCTTGAATCAAAAACACTCGATCACCCACAGACATCACATGGTCTTCGTTACGGCGCTTGTAGCGTGCACGCAGCTCAAAGGTTTCAAAGTATGTGCGGGTTAGCGAATGTTTAATATGGTGGTAGAAAGAGCCTCTCGGTTCGGGGTTTTCAATGATATCTTCGTGAACCCGCTTACAGAATTCTTTAACGAAACGCCGTTGCCGATGAATCGTCACGGTAATCAGCAAACGCGCTATCACCGCAAAAATAAAGCCGAACAGCAATAAGGGCATCAAATAGTCGGTGGCGTATCGCACCACCAAATTAATTAATTCAACAATAGCTGTGTTCATTAGGTTGTCTCTTTTTGTTTCAAGTCAAACTTGATAATGACTCGCTGTGATCCAAAGCAATCATAGAGTTTGCAAAACTCTGTCCGTGATAGGGTGCCGGGGTCGTCGGGATTAACTTCCTCGGTGAAAAAACTTCGCCCCGTTACCTTGATCAACGGCAACATCGTCTCTTGATACTTGAATTTAAGCGTATTGGGATTAAACGCATATTTGAATATCGAACGGGCACGTTCATAACTGAGGTCTAGGTTGTAATTAACCGCGCGCCGATTCTGTGCCGACAATGACCTCGGGTTGACCGCCTTACCCGCATATGTGGGGGAAGCAAAGCCAATGATTTCAATTGCGGATATGTTTGCAATGTCGGTTTGTATACCAAACAAACTATCCGCATAAATCGGCATCGCTTTGCGGATGGTTTTTTCCATCCCCGGCTTGAGTCGGTGGCTGTCGGTGTCAAAATATTCTTTACCAAAGTCGATAACCACATCACCGGTGCCTATGTCGACGTCAGCTTTAATCCCGGCTCGTTCAAACCCTTCTTTAATTCGCTGAGCCACGTTCTGTCGTTCCTGAGCCAGTTTCAGTGCTTGTTTCAATTGGCCAGACGTTTCCGCTAGCTCGGCCTGAGCCTGGCCTAAGTTTTGAGTCGCATCGGCCAGTTTGGTTTCTGCCCCTGCGAGATCGTCTTGCAGCTTAATTACTTCACCGCGGTTGCTGTCAAAATCTTCTTGTAGCCCTTTATATTTGCCTTCGAGATCACCCAGCTTTTGCTGATAGTCTTGTTCAAGGTTGGCGATCAATCCTTTGCCTTCGACAATATTTTGTTCTAACGAGTCCAGTTCGCCCAGTTTGTTGTCATAATCACCTTTCAAATCTTGATACTTCTGTTCTA
>CBDTWQ010000387.1:0-2635 GCA_965364115.1 uncultured Gammaproteobacteria bacterium
GACTCGCGATTTACCGAAGCCTATATCAATCACCGAATCAATGCGGGGGTTGGGCCGTTTAAAATTAGCCATGAAATGCGCCAAAAAGGAATTGATGAGGGCCTAATCGAAACCTTTCTAGAGCCGTTTGCGGGTGAGTGGGAGGCGATGATGTCAGGGTTAAGGGTTCGACGGTTTGGCGATAGTATCCCTGCAGATTACAAGCAGCGCATGAAACAAGCGCGTTTTCTTCAAAATAGGGGTTTTTCTCCTGAGTCAGTCATGCGACTATTGAAATAATTTCGGCTAAACTCCTTATTTAACGCGGCACTGGCAATTGCCATCGCTTCGCTTAACGAGCCAAAGTCGCATTTATTTATCACCGGTATCAGTAACCCAAGCAAATGACTAGCAGCGCCGAATTAAGGGATCAATTCCTAAAGTATTTTGAATCGCACGGGCACACCATTGTGCCTTCGAGCCCATTGGTGCCGGCTAATGACCCAACGCTGTTATTCACCAATGCCGGAATGGTGCAATTCAAAGATGTGTTTCTCGGCAGTGATCAACGCAGCTATTCGCGTGCCACCACGTCACAGCGGTGCGTCCGCGCGGGCGGCAAGCACAATGACCTTGAGAATGTTGGCTACACCGCACGCCATCACACCTTCTTCGAAATGTTGGGTAATTTCAGTTTCGGCGAATACTTCAAGCAAGACGCGATCGGCTATGCATGGGACTTCCTAACTCGAGTGATTGGCTTGCCCGCGGAAAAACTCTGGATCACCGTTTATGCGGATGACGATGACGCGGCGGAAATTTGGTTGAACAGCATCAAGGTCGACCCAGAGCGATTCACTCGAATCAGCACTTCAGATAATTTCTGGTCGATGGGCGACACCGGGCCTTGTGGCCCTTGCAGCGAGATTTTCTATGATCACGGCCCCGAGATCGAAGGTGGGCCGCCGGGCACCCCGGAAGAAGACGGTGATCGCTATATCGAAATTTGGAATTTGGTTTTTATGCAATTTAATCGTGATGCTAGCGGTGAGATGAAGCCTTTACCAAAGCCGTCGGTTGACACCGGCATGGGTCTCGAGCGACTGGCTGCGATATTGCAAAACGTGCATAACAATTATGATATCGATATGTTCAAAGCGTTAATTTTGGCCGCTGCGAAATTAACCAACACCACTGATCTGAACAACATGTCATTGCGGGTGATTGCCGATCACATTCGATCTTGCGCCTTTCTGGTGGTTGACGGTGTATTGCCTTCGAATGAGGGGCGGGGTTATGTGTTGCGTCGCATCATTCGGCGCGCGGCCCGCCATGGCCATCAACTCGGTTGCAAGAAACCGTTTTTCTATCAATTAGTTGCCGCGCTAGATTTGGAAATGGGCGATGCCTATCCCGAATTACGTAAAAATCGCAGTCATGTCGAGCGAGTGTTGCATAAGGAAGAGCAGCGATTTCTAGAGACTCTCGAACAGGGAATGCGAATGCTCGAATCGACAATGGCCTCATTGAAGGGCAAGCAGATTGGCGGCCAGACTGTATTCAAGCTCTATGACACCTATGGCTTTCCTCTAGATCTAACCGCTGATGTGGCGCGTGAAAACGGGTTGACCATCGATAAAGCTGGTTTTAATAAGGCGATGGAAAATCAGCGTCAACGGGCTAGAGCATCTAGTCAATTTGGTGCGACTGGTGATCAGTTCGCTTTAGACGCCTACGCAAAAACCCAATTTGTGGGTTATGTCAACAATGTTTGTGACGCTAAAATCGTTGCGATTTTGCAGAATGAAACAACGGTCTATCGTCTCGAGAATGGCGATCAAGCGGTCGTGATATTGGATCAAACCCCCTTTTATGGTGAATCCGGTGGGCAGGTTGGCGACACGGGTTGGTTGAATCTAGGTCAAGACATTCAGTTTCTGGTTAACGACACGCAAAAACAGCAAGACGTATATTTGCATTTCGGTCGTTTGAAATCCGGTGCACTCAGGGTTAACGACCAAGTCGAGGCAAAGATTGATGGCACTCATAGACGAGCGGTCATGCTGAATCACTCGGCCACTCATCTATTGCATGCCGGCTTGCGTCGAGTTCTGGGTGATCACGTGCAGCAAAAAGGGTCGCTGGTTTCGGCCGATCGGCTACGATTCGACTTTTCACATTATCAACCGTTGGACGCTGAGCAAATCGTCGAAATTGAAACTTGGGTTAATCATGAAATTCGCGGAAATCTTGAAACAGATGCACAAACCATGGATATGGAATCAGCTAAAAAATCCGGTGCGGTTGCTTTGTTTGATGAAAAATACGGCGATCGAGTCAGAGTTCTGACGATAGGTTCAGATTCGATTGAACTTTGCGGTGGAACCCATGTTGCTCGGGCCGGTGAAATCGGCTTGTTTAAAATCATCGAAGAGACGGGAATTGCGTCAGGCGTGCGTCGGATAGAGGCCGTCACTGGGGCCGTGGCGATTCAACGGTTTATTGAGAGTGAGCACAAATTGAGCGAAGCGGCTGCGCAGCTTAAATCAAGTCCTGATAATCTACTTCAGCGAATTGAACAACTGCAGGTCGACAAGCGTTTGCTTGAGAAAAAAGTAGAGGCCGAGTCGGCAAAAGCCAATCGTTCTAAGGGTGG
>CBDTWQ010000388.1:0-2630 GCA_965364115.1 uncultured Gammaproteobacteria bacterium
GTTGATTCGAAAAAACCGTGTTCCAGAAACCAATGTGAAGTTCGAGTCGTCAGGCTGTAAAGGTTTTTGATCTTTTGTTTTGTTGCTTGGTGTTCACAAGCTGCCAGCAATTGCTGGCCAAGCCCCGTGCGTTGGTAGTCTTCGTGCACTGCGAGACAAGCAATCTCGGCGTTGACTTCGTCGCTGGCTGGAATGCAAGCGATGCAAGCGATCACCATGCCATCTTTTTCAATCACCTGAAAATGAGCGATCTCAAGCTCAAGCTGTTCGTGCGAACGCTGCACCAAGGTTCCATCGCCTTCAAGCGGTTCGATCAAGCCCAGAATGCCACCGATGTCATCAATCGTCGCGGTTCTAATGCCTTCATAAAATAGATTAGTGATCATGCTGCCGCAGCCGTTGCGGGTGAAAAGCTCGAGCAATAGGCCGCCTTCAATCTTACGATCAATGAGATGCACTCGTTTTACTTGGGCTTGAACCGCCCGAATTGACTGCCGAACCACATTTTGCATTGCTGGCGGAATCCGCTGTTCGCTGAGATGTATTTCGCAATCTTGGGTCGATAAAGCGCCCGAATGGCCGAGGTTTTCAACCAAATCGTGATTGATGAAAATCAACTTGTCGGCCTTCAGTTTGATCGCCACTTCACTGGCTAATTCTTCTGCTGGCAAATTGAAAACTTCACCGGTGCGCGAATAGCCCAGATTGGAGAGCAGAACCACGTGATTAAGTGACAACATTTGACCCAGTTGTTGATGTTTGACTTCGCGAACTCGGCCGGAATGCTGCATGTCCACTCCGTCAATCACGCCGAGCGGCATGCCGATCACAAAATTGCCCCCGAGTAAGGAGATATCAGAGCCTGACATGGGCGTGTTGGGCAGCCCCATCGATAAATGTGACTCAAACAGAGTGCGAACTTCGTTAATCGCCTGAATCACCAGAGGCAACGTTTCGTCGTCGGTAATTCGGCTGTTTTGATGGAAACGAGATTCGATTTGGTTCTTGCGTAAGTGAGCGTCAATGCTAGTGCGGCTGCTATGCAACAAAACCAGATTGATGCCGAGATGATTCAGCAACGCAATATCGTGAACCAGGCCAATAAACTGGTCGGTTAGAATGACTTCATCAGAAACCAGAATGACAAAAGTTTTTTTGCGATGCGCCTTGATGTAAGGTGCTGCGCCTCGGAACCACTCGACGTACTCTTGATTGTTTACCATGCTTTTGAGGCTCGTAGCTTGAAAGAACTATAGACCATTCGCTGCAATGAGAATAGGCGAAGAAAATAGGTCAAGGAAATAGGTCAAGGAAATAGGCAATTAAAAAAGTCCACGAAAATAGACTGCCACTGCACAAGGTACAATCGATTGCCAACCGAGTTAGCGCCAATCTGCGCAGCCGAATAGCTTAAAGACTTCCAATAATCAGGAATTCAAGCAAGGCTTTTTGCGCGTGCAGTCGGTTCTCGGCTTCCTGCCAAACCACGGATTGCTTACCGTCGATCACTTCTGCGGTCACTTCTTCGCCACGATGCGCTGGCAGGCAGTGCATGAAGAGGGCGTCTTTGCTGGCGCGATTTAACAAGTCTTGGTTAACCTGGTAAGGCTCAAAAGTTTTGATTCGAGCCTGCTGTTCGTCTTCCTGGCCCATACTGGTCCAGACATCCGTCACGATTAGGTCAGCACCAGCGACCGCGTCTTGGGCTGATTCATATAGTTTGATTTTGTCACCGCCCAATTTCACTAGATCGAGGTCGGGTTGATGACTGCTCGGACTGGCGACGCTGAGTTCGAAATTAAAGCGGATTGCAGCGTTGATGTAGGAGTGGCACATATTGTTACCATCGCCAATCCAGGCGATCTTCGCTCCAGCGATGTCGCCGCGCAGCTCAAACCAAGTTTGTAAATCGGCCAGCAGTTGGCAGGGGTGAAGAAAGTCGCTCAATCCGTTGATTACCGGCACGGTTGAATTTTCGGCTAAGGTTTCTAAGCGGTCATGACCAAAGGTGCGCACTAAAATCGCATCGACCATACTGGAAACCACGCGCGCGCTGTCTTCAACCGGCTCGCCACGACCGAGTTGACTATCTCGTGGTGAGATAAACATCGCGTGCCCACCGAGTTGAAACATTCCAGCTTCGAACGAAACACGCGTTCGGGTTGAGGATTTCTCGAATATCATCGCCAGTAATTTACCCGACAGGGGCTGATGCGCGATGCCTGACTTGAGGCGTTTCTTAACCTCGATGGCATGCGCAATCAAGGCGTGCAATTCGTTTGTGGAAAAATCTAAAAGGCTGAGGAAGTGTCTGCTAGACATGTCGCTATTCCATAGTTTGGTTAATGATGTATTTCGTTAGTGATCAGAGTCGTTGATGATGTCGATCAGGCGTTTCGCCAATTCATCGGTTTGCGCAGAGTTAATGATCAACGGCGGCAACAGCCGAATCACCTGGCTGTTGGTCACGTTGATCAATAAACCTTGTTCGAGTGCTCGAACAACAAGCTCGCCACAAGGGTGTTTCATTTCTATCGCGAGCAGAAGCCCAAGGTGACGAATCTCGGCCACTTCGGGGTGGTCGGCTAAACCGGCTTGCAATTTTTCATAGAGTTGTTTGCCGCGGGCCG
>CBDTWQ010000389.1:0-2625 GCA_965364115.1 uncultured Gammaproteobacteria bacterium
GGTCTGCTTGAAGGCACTGATAGCATTTTTCATATCATGGGACGTTCGGCAGAATTTGATCAACGCCTAATCAGTTGGGTTAGCCACATTAAAGCCCAATCACGCGCGGGTCTGCACGTGCCCTCGGGATTTGTTTCGCTCGATTTTCTTCTTCACGATATGCGTTTGTTTAAAAGTCGCGAAGAATTGAAATTAATGCGTCAAGCCGCAGCTATCAACGTACGTGCTCATCAGCGCGCAATGAAAATCTGCGCGGCGGGTAAACATGAATATCAAATTGCCGCAGAGTTCGATCACGAATATCGATTAAACAATACCGAGCATGCCTATTCGGCGATTGTCGGCGGCGGCGCTAACGGCTGCATTTTGCATTACACCGATAACAATGATGTGTTGAAGGACGGCGATTTGCTGTTGATTGACGCGGGCTGTGAAGTTGAAGGTTATGCCTCGGACATCACTCGAACTTTTCCCATCAATGGTAAGTATTCGGCAGCCCAAAAGGAAGTTTATGAGGTGGTTCTAGAGGCGCACCAGGCCGCGGTGAAAAAGGTCAAGCCCGGCAATCATTGGAATGATCCGCACAATGCGGCTGTCCGTATTATTACTCGTGGCTTAGTTGAGATGAAATTGCTCAAGGGGCAGGTGAATCAGCTGGTCAAGGATCAGGCCTACCGAAAATTTTATATGCATCGCACCGGCCATTGGTTGGGGCTTGATGTGCATGATGTTGGTGACTACAAGGTTGGCGATCAATGGCGTTTGCTTGAGCCGGGAATGGTGATGACGATCGAGCCAGGCATCTATATTCCGGCTAAAACTCGAGCGGTAAATCGCAAGTGGTGGGACATAGGCATTCGGATTGAAGATGATGTGCTGGTGACTCGTGATGGTTATGAAGTTTTGACCGAGGCGCTGCAGCGCAAGCCTGCCGAGATCGAAGCATTGATGGCTAGCTAGCGATGGCAGTTGCCAATGATATTGCAATTGTTGGGGGTGGCTTAGTTGGCCTGTGTGCTGCGCTGGTTTTGCAACACCCCGGTCGTCGTGTGGTGTTGCTTGAAGCCAATCAGCTTGGGCCAGCTGAATCAACGGGCTTGTCAGCTCGATCGATCGCACTTTCTGCTAGTAGCGCGCAGCTGTTCAAAGCGATAGGCCTGTGGCCACAGATATCTGCCGAAGCCGTTCCCATCCAGAAAATTCATATCTCTTCCCGAGGTCGATGGGGAGTTGCCCGACTAAATGCCGATGACTACCAGCTTGATGCGGTTGGCTATGTGGTCGAACATCGTTTTTTAATCCAGTGTTTGCTGCAGGCGGCGCGAGCGTCAAGCCAGATTCAGTTATTAGAAAATGCCGAATTTCGATCGATACAGCAGCAGGACCAAGTGCGGATCGAATACGCATCTGCAAACGCATCTGAATCCGGCCTTGCTCAAGTAGACGCCCACCTCGCGGTCATCGCCGATGGCGCCAAATCAAAGGCACGCGATGCATTAGAGATCGGATCGCACTCGATTGATTATGCTCAAACCGCGATTATTTGTAATATTGAAGTGAGCCATCCGCAGCACAGCACGGCTTATGAGCGCTTCACTTCGCAAGGGCCGCTCGCCATGCTGCCGCTTGGCGGCAAGCGTTATGCTTGCGTATGGACGCTGGCACCGGAAGTGGGGAGCCAACTGTCAGATCAAGGTGATGATCAATTCAACCAGGCGCTGCAGCAATGTTTTGGCATGCGTCTCGGTTATATCGAGCGAGTGGGGCCTCGCTTTGCAATTCCGATAGAACGCACTCGGGCCGATCGCTTACAAAGTAAACGCAGCTTTCTGATCGGCAATGCGGCCAATGCGCTGCACCCGGTTGCTGGCCAGAGTTTTAACCTGTCGCTGCGCGACATCGCCGGCCTTTACCAGCTTTTGCCAAATGCCGCGTTGTCCGAGCTCGATGACACCCGCCTGGGATCGATCACAACCGATTATCAAAACGAGCGACAAAAGGAGCATCAGCGGGTGATTCGTTATGGTGATGGTTTAGTCACCACTTTTTCAAATTCAGTGCCGCTGCTGGATCATGCGCGAGCGGTTAGCTTGTCGATGCTTGATCTGATGCCAGCGCTCAAAACACAGGTCGCCTTCGCCGGCATGGGCTTTGCTTTCGGTGGAAATCGGTTGCTCAGAGGCCGATTATGAGCGTGAAACCATTTGATATGATCGTCGTGGGTGGCGGCATGATTGGCAGTTGTGTCGCGATTGCGCTGGCGAATAAAGGTCTAAAGGTTGCGATCATTGAAACCTCTGAGCCACTGGCGAATGTGGCGCCAAAGGATAAATTAATTGAACAAGCGCCCTACGATCTGCGCGTCTCAGCGATCAGCCCGAGCTCCCGAGAATTTCTAGAACGATTAATGATTTGGCAGCAGTTGGATCCAAAGCGTGTTTGTGAATACCAACAAATGCGGGTCTGGCATCAGGGTGGTCAAGCCAGCGTTGAGTTTGATGCGGTTGAGCTGGGGCGCGAGAACTTAGGCGCAATCGTTGAAAACGTGCAGTTACAGCGGGTCATGCGCAGTGCTTGCGAAGCGCATTCTAAGGTGGAGTGGTTTCGCCCAGACCGGGTAGAAGC
>CBDTWQ010000390.1:0-2614 GCA_965364115.1 uncultured Gammaproteobacteria bacterium
TTGACCTTCAAAACTAACTCGAAACGCAACCTCGTTGCTGCGGATCAAGTTGCTGATCTTTCCAGGGGCCATTTGATCGCTCAAACCGGTGACTCCGCCGCGTTGCTCGCTGGTCAAGCCCCAGAGCGGGCCCGGCACTCGAGGCACTAGGACAAACAGCACGATCATCAAGGGCACCGATAAAAGCACCAGACGCGAGCTGCCGAGCAACGAATCGACGATCACCTGGTTATTATCACGCCGGTTCAGGGTGACTAGGGTGGCGGTGATGACGACCAAATTTGCTAGCATCAACATGGCGATCAAGATGCTTTGCGAAAACAAAAAATGAGTCGCGATGAAGAAGTAACAGAGAAATACTAGAATCAGCATATCGCGATGGGTGCGGCTCTCGAGAAATTTGAAGGCTGCCATCACGGTCAACAGTGCTAGGCCGGCATCGCGCCCCGCAATCGTCCAGTATTCAGCAAACACGCCAACACCGCCAAACAACACCAACGGCACTAGAATCCATTTTTTCACTTCCCCCACTTTATTGAGGGCCTGTAGGCAGCGCCAAATCAGCGCACCGAGGGCTAAAACGACGATCCATAACGGGAGCGTCCGAAAATGTGGTGCAATCGAAAATAGGAAGCAAAAGCAGACCGAAAACAAGTCATTACGGCTCGAAATTTCGAACGGTATTTTGCGAAACGGTAGGTTATGTCTAGTCTGGATCAATCGTAAACGCCTGATTGAAATCAAACTGCTTGAAGGTGGCTAGGGTCGACAAACACAGATGTTTATGGGCGTTGCCAGAGTTTTGTTGCAGGGTAGCTTTTGGTAGGCGCAGGCCATACTTCCGCCCCTCGGCGTCTGCCGCTAAAACCCATGTCGTCATCAGCGCGAGCTTCTCATCGGTTGAACCCTCTGGCAATTCATTCCAGTCGATCCAAAGCGAGGGCTGGGCCTGCCCTTGGAAGGTTTTGGTTAGCAGTCCGCGACCTTGCGCATAGGCCTTCCACGAAATATGCCGAAGAGACTCGCTTTCGCGATGTTCGCGCAAACCGGCAAAATCGCTGCCCCCGGTGGTGTTGGTGGATGCATTACCATCATCTTGGTCCGCCAGCGTCTGCTTTAGGATTAACCTAGAAATGGGTTTCGAATAGACCATCACGGGTTGATCAAATTTCAACCATCCCCAGGTGTGAAAAAGTCCGGTGGGGTAGCGGCTGAACACGATTACCCCCTGGGGTTTGAATTGGCCTCGCCGTTGCGCAGGCAGGTTTAAAGTTAAACTTTCACGTCCCATTGGCTGAAGATTGAGATACTCGGGTGGTTGATCGACGTATTGAATCCCGATCGAGTAGCGTGGCCCAGTGTTGCTGTTCTCCACAACAAAAATAAATTCGCTATCCTCATCAATGAAAACTGGTTGCGGCTTGTTCAGTTTGACGGAAATTCCGAGCAGATTCTTGTGGGTCTGCCAAAGGCTTATGATGGCCAGTGAAGTAAGCATAAAAACCAGCACAAAAGCCATGCTATTTTGATAATTGATAGCGGCTAGAAACAAGAACAGCAGTAACAGTGAGAAAAGGTAACCGAAGCGGGTCGGCAGAATATAAAGACGCCGATGATGCAACACAATGTTGCTGTCGCTGGCAGGGTTCTTAGCCTCGAACCATGCTTTGATGCGACGTTGAAAGGGTCTCGGCAACGCGCTCGTCAACATCTTTGAACCCTAAGGAATCGGCACTTCGAAAAGCAGCGCGTCGAGCATTGCAGAAACAGGCTTGCTGGTTTGCTCTGATGGAGTGAGCCGATGCTCCGCGACTGCGACAAAAACCGTTTGCACGTCTGCCGGTTCAACGTGAGAGCGGCCCTCCATTAGCGCCCAAGCTTTGCTAGCTTCAATCACCGCGAGCCCTGCTCTTGGCGAAAGTCCATAGATAAAAAGCCCTGGATTACGGGTCGCATGCATCAGCTGCTGGACATATTGCAACAGCGCTTCCGAACAATGAGCGGCGTTTGATGCGGTTTGAATCTGGCGAAATCGCTCAACGCTAACAACGGTTGATAGCCCAGGTAGCAACCTTCTCGAATTGCCCCCCGCCAGCAACTGTAATTCAGCTGCTTGATCGGGGTAACCGATCTCTACTTTCATCATGAAGCGATCGAGTTGAGACTCGGGCAGTGGGAATGTGCCCGACTGGTCCAATGGGTTTTGTGTGCCTACCACAAAGAACGGTTCTTCTAGACGGTGGGTAGCACCTTCAACCGTAATTTGATGTTCCTCCATCGCTTCGAGCAGTGCGCTCTGGGTTTTTGGTGTGGCTCGATTGATTTCGTCAGCGAGCAAAAACTGAGCGAATACGGGGCCAGGGTGAAATCGAAATTCCTGTTTAATGGGGTCAAAGATAGAGACTCCCAAGATGTCGGCAGGCAACAGGTCACTGGTAAACTGAATTCGATTGAAGTCGAAGCCAAACACCTTTGCGATGGTTTGCGAAAGCGTGGTTTTACCCACACCGGGCAAATCTTCGATCAAACAGTGGCCGCGAGCGATCAGACAGCAGAGCACCAAGCGGATTTGCTTGGGTTTACCTAGAATGACAGTCTCGATGGCATCCACTGC
>CBDTWQ010000391.1:0-2613 GCA_965364115.1 uncultured Gammaproteobacteria bacterium
GAAAATCTTCGACCAAATGGCTTTCGGCGGTCGTTTCGACACGACATTTATCCGGTCGATTACGCAGTAGATCTTGTTTTTGTAAAAATACTTCTTTGAATTTGCTCATCCTGGATCACTCAATTATGGATCACTCAATTATTCAAACACGCCATCTTCCAGGGCTTGCGTCATCAACTCGATGAGTGCTCTGGCCATCGGCAGTATCGGGTTGCCAGAGACCCAGACTAGGCCCAATTGTTGGGTTATGGTGGGGTTGACCAACTGTTTGGCGCGCGTGCCGGGTAACTCATTGAATCGTTTGGGCACGATGGTGGCCAGATCACCAGCCATCACGTGAAAGGCCAACTGAAAAATGGAATTGGATTCGAGTTGTGGGGTGGGCTTACATTTTACCTTGGTGAACGCCTCATCAATCATTTGCCGCTCGCGCATGGTCGGTGACAACAGGCAAAGGGGAAGTTCGGCCGCCTCGGTCCAATTGACCGTGGGGTCATCGTTCAGCCAGTCGTTGTTCGGCAGCAACAGGTGCAAGGGTTCTTCATACAGCGGCAAAGTTTCAAGGCGGGTGCCGGTCAGTTGATCCAGATCGGTAATCCCAATATCCAATTCGAAGTTTTTTAATGCCAAGGTCAACTGATCGATTCCTTGGAACTGAATGTCGACTTGCACGGCCGGATATTCCTTCTGGAAAAGCCGAGTTACGATAGGCAGCATCGGAGAGCTGGTTGGCATAGCGCCGATTCTAAGGCGGCCATGAAGATTTTTCTTCATGATCGCAAGCTCTTCGAGCATTGCTGAGCGATCTGACAGCAGACGTTTCGCCCATTCGACGACGCGCTGACCTTCGTTGGTGAATCCTTGAAATTTTTGATCTCGCAATATAATCGGAACCCCGAGTTCCTGTTCGAGCTTTTTGATCGCGCTCGACAGGCTTGGCTGTGAAACAAAGCAGCGCTCAGCCGCGCGGCTGAAATGGCCTTCTTGTTCAAGTGCGATGAGATACTGGAACTGACGCAAAAACATGTTGGTCCTAGCCAATGGAAGTCACAACTATGGTACATTAGTTTGTTTCTAATTAGGTTGTTGGTGTGTTGTTTGTGCCTGCTCCTGACAAAATACGCGGTCGTCATTGGTGTTACTAACCCTGGGTTTAATCTGCTTTATAGTCGGCCTGCTGATTGGTGCGGTCGGCATAGGGGGTGTGTTATTGGTGCCATCGCTTTATCTAATCGCGGGGATTGAAGTCCATGAGGCGGTGCCCGCCTGCACCCTCAGCTACCTCGCAACCGGTGTAATTGGCGTCATTGTCTACGCGCGACACGACTCCATCCAATGGAACAAAGTCCTTTGGCTATGCCTCGGTGCCGTTCCGGGTGCCTTTCTCGGTTCAATTTCTCTCCTCAGTATTCCTGCGATTGTGGTGATGTTGCTGATTGCCACTCTGATGGTGGTGAGCGGTTTTGATTCACTGATTAAAATCTATCGCCCACCGGCGCAGCCGCGCTTAGCGCAACAGTTAAGTCCTCGGCAATTCATCCTGATTGGTTTGGTGACGGGGTTTGGTTCGGCAATCACCGGGACTGGCGGGCCGTTGATACTAGTGCCTATCATTCTGTTCTTAGGTTTGCCGGTTCTTGCCGCGATTGGTCTGAGCCAAGCCATCCAGCTACCGATTGCGGCGTTTGCCAGTGCCGGCAACTGGCTCTCCGGAAACCTAAATTTCGAGTTGGCGGCGGTGATTGCGGCCGCCATGGTTCTGGGGTCGCTAGGTGGCGCATTGCTAATTCATCGTTTGCCGGCCGAGCCGGTTCGTAAAATGGTGGCTTTTTTGCTGGTGATAGTCGGCGTTGGCATCGGTTTCCAGCAATTTCTTAAGTTCTAACCCCACAGGCTGAGGTTAGCTTCCTCTTTGTGATTTCGATGAAAGCAAGCCTTAGTGTTGCTTGGCGGGGTAACCAAGGTGAAAACTATCAACCTATAAAAAGAAGCTCTTTGACAGTTTTTCATGCGCCAACTTAGTATCTGCGTTCAGCAAAATCCAATTTTGCAATCAGCATAATAATATTAATCACCTCGAGAGGGAGCCATGTCAGAAAACACACCTAGGCGTAAGAAAGTTACGATCCGTGAATTACAGCGCAAGATGGCCGCGGACGAGCAGATCGTGCAGATGGCGATTTACGATTACCGCAGCGCGGTCATCGCTGACCGACTCGACATCGATATTCTTTGTGTCTCTGATACAGGTGGGATGATCCTGTTTGGACATCAAAGCACCGTAACGGTCACTTTTGAAGAAGTCATGCTGATGGCGAAGGCGATTGATCGCGGCAGCAAATACGGCCTGCGGATGGTTGATATGCCTTACTGGAGCTTCCACGTTTCGCCTGAACAGGCGGTCGAAAACGCTGGCAAGTTTGTGCATCAAGCGAATGCCGAAGTAATGAAATGCGAAGGCAATCAACACCATGCCCGAAACATCGAAGCGATTGTCAAAGCCGGCATTCCGGTGCAAGGGCATATTGGCATCACGCCGATGCGGATGCCGCAACTCGGCGGTTTTTTTGCGCAAGGTAAAAAAGCGGATCGCGCCAAAGAATTGGTAGACGA
>CBDTWQ010000392.1:0-2601 GCA_965364115.1 uncultured Gammaproteobacteria bacterium
TTTTAAAAATATGCTCTATAAATAGTACTGTGTTAAGGGTTAAGAACACCTAACCTCTCTCACGATGTCCTCCTTTGGTTATAATTGTCGATTACGACATTGAGGCCGGTTTCAAAACCGGCCTTTTTTTTTGCCTCGCTCTGAGGCGACACCTAAATCTACCGAATTGCTAAATACAGCGCAGTCGTAATTTGATTGCTGTCGGCTACTATGGCGGGGTCGTGGTGATATATTTCAAGCGCTGGCCTAGTTTTGTCGATCTTAATTTTGTGCATCCGGCAATGGCTGAAAAGTGTGTTCCAGGCCATCGGCAAGAAGCGATGGTCGCCCTGTAAGGTCAACTTATAGTATTCCCCTCCGGTAAATTGGCGCCGGGTGTAGTTAGACGACGGCGTTCCTTCACTAATTGGCGTTGCGATTTCAGCCTGGAACTCGGTGTCGAAAGGATTGAGCCGATAATAGATCGTTAGCGATAGCCCGTCAGCAACGGCTGTGGCCTTTTGAAGCGCCGCGACATTGACTGGCCTCGCGGTTTCCAGTTGACGTAACTTGCCCTGAAAAGGGATTGCCCAATAAATGAAGCTATCCAATGACTCCTGGCCATTGAATTCTAGCCGGGGGTGGGGGTTGGCCGAGTTTAAGTAGCCGTTTAGGCGGGCCAAACCCAAATCGTAATCACGCCCGATCATTGGTTCCATTTGTGCCGTCATTGTGCGGAAAATAAAGGGCATCCTGCCGCTCATTGACCAGCTGACCAAAGTTCTTTCACCTTGAGGCTCGAATTTCCAGGTGACTTGATTGCGCGATTTAAAGGGACGCAGAAAATCGAGTTGTTGTCGAATACTGTTACCTTGATTGATCTCTAAATGGGTCATTTTACCGGCACCTACGACTTGTCCACTCCATTCGTAGAAGCTACCTTGCTGACCATAGGTGCCGCTAAAAGTAATTTTGGCTTCGCTTTCGTGCAGCAACCAAGGGCTCCATCGAGGCCAGCTTTTTAAGTCGACGATGGCGGTGAACACGGATGATAAGGGCGCTTCGATTTCGAGGCTTCGTTTCACCTCAAAGCGACCTTCAAGCCTCGACAGATAAACGACCCATGCGAGTAAACTCAAGCCGATGATGGCGAGCACTATCCAGATAATGATTCTCCGATTGAAACCAATTTTCTAGCTGAGGCTCTGGCGATTGATTGGGAGCAGATTGAGGTCATTCAGCGGTAGTCTTCCCAATACTGATCTTCAGTTTGCGATGGCAGATCTGGCGTTTCAGCGTCTTCTTGAAATTCGCTGATGTCAAAATTCAAATTATCACGTGCGTTGTCCTCCAGATAGACATATATCGTGTTTCGTAGCGAAATTAGGATTGAATTATCAGTTTCGAAACCGAGTTCGGCGAGAAGTTCGGTGAGTAGGTCAAACGATAAATGATGCAGCGAATAAATCACATGAATACTGTTTTGGCTGAATTCTGCAGCCAATAATATCCCTTCGATCCCAGCGAGCGCCTCGCTGGCGGCCTGCGCCTTCGATGCTGGGTCGTTGCTCGGTTTGAGATAGATGAGTCGACATCGATATTGATTCGAGTCTTCCATCCGCTAAGGCTACGCCGAGTCTTTCGGTTTTACAATCCGCTGAGCAAAACTCACTCTCGGCAATTGATTGAAATCAAATTCACAAACAACATTCTGAAAGGCGTGTTTCTGCATTGACTGACTGACCGCAACTTGCTGATCAAAGCCGTGCTCAACCATCAGCAGACCTCCGTATAGCAACATTTCGGGCGCCCCGGCAATGATCTTATCAAGCGCCTCCATGCCAGTTTCACCTGGGGTTAGAGCGAGTTTCGGTTCTGCCGGCAGGTCGCCTAGTTGAAGAAACGGATGCGAGGCGGCGATGTAAGGTGGGTTGGAAACAATCAAATCAAATGGCTCAAGGTCTTTTAGGGCGACATACCAATCGGATTGATGCCAATCGATATCTACACCGTGCTGCGAGGCATTGCTTTCGGCGAGCGCTAAACAGGCCTGGTCGAGATCAGTCGCGACGACGTTCGCGAGCGGCCGCTGATGTTTTAGCGTAACCGCAATAATGCCGCTTCCAGTGCCGAGTTCCAGCACCCGAAAGGGTTGATTTAGCGGGATCAGCGACAAGGCTGTTTCGACTAACAACTCGGTTTCCGGGCGTGGCACTAGGGCAACTGCCGAGGTCATAAATTCGAGTGAATAAAACTCTCGCTTGCCGAGCAAGTAGGCGATAGGTGTTGGCTTCTGACGACGCTGAATCAGCGCGCGGTATTGTTGCCAACAGTCGTTGCTTAGCCTGTGCTCGGGCCAGCTATAGACGTAGCTGCGCGGCTTATCCAGACAGTGGGCGAGCAAAAGCTCAGCATCAAGTTTGGCCGATTCACTGACAGGCCGAATCTGACCACAGGCCCAAGCAATTGCTGAACCAATTCGTTCACTCATAGAATATGAAATGTTTCGCAAGGTAAATTTTCAAAATGTACTATAAAGGTCTTCACGTGCATCAATACACTCCTCCCCCGAATTTATTGGTGATTACACGTTGGCCATGGATGGCCGCCTTTCTAAGGCCG
>CBDTWQ010000393.1:0-2597 GCA_965364115.1 uncultured Gammaproteobacteria bacterium
CACTATCGACGATGTTCCGCCCTGAGAACGTCACCACCAGTCTAGAAACTGCGACGGAACTGAGTGACTTTACCGGCCTTCCGATTCAACAGTTGGTTCGCTTTCGTGCGCAGAGGCTGGTTGTACACGAATTACTGATTCGCGTTTCCGCGGATATTTTTGTCTCTGATGGATCGAAGTACGAGGATCTGGGTGTCAATTTCCGGAAGGTCGTCACGACCCTGTTAGATGATTATATTCAGCCTCACATGAGCGAAATAATCCATCGCTTTGATGACTTTGAACAACAAGTTAAATTTGCAGTAGACCACGAGCTGTCGCTTGTTTTATTCGCAAAACCCGTCATTCCAATTGAAAAAGGAAAAACTTTTAGTTTTGGGAGTTTTTTTAGAACACAAAAAAAGAAACGAAAAATAGACGGACCTGAACCCGCAGAATTGCGTGACCAGCGATTGATTGTTTTGTGGCAGCAGAAAGTGGAAGCATCCTCTGACCCGATGCACCAGTCGATTTTTCGAGCGTTGGTTAGAATTGCTAACGCTATAGTGATCAAACATGGGAAATTAGTCGGGGAAAAGCGATTACTTTTATCGTTAATCACTGACGCAGTTTGCAATGAGTTTGGCAGTGAAATGATTGGTGAAATAGTATCTCCATATATTAACGAAGCGGCAATAAAGGAAAATTATTCGATATTGCCGCCTCAGGCGGAACCCATAATAATCAATGTCAAAGGTGCCTCAGCTTCGGGCAAAAGCACAATGCGCCCGCTGCAAAAGAAACATACCGAAGCATTGGGTATTAACTGGCATGACTTTGCCCTGATAAGCCCCGACATATGGCGAAAATATTTGTTGGATTATGAGGCATTGGGCGAGGCTTATAAATATGCTGGCACACTTGCTGGAGATGAGGTGCCGATTATCGATCATAAGCTCGACCTTTACATTGGTCAAAAGGCGAAACAAGGGAAGCTATCCCATCTTCTGGTCGATCGATTTCGTTTTGACAGTTTTGCCGCCGGATCCGGTGCCAAAGAAGGCAGCAATTTGCTCACTAGGTTCGGTCATACCATCTATATGATATTTGTGGTAACGCCACCAGAAGAGACAGTGGAACGTTCATGGAAACGTGGTCTTCAGGTAGGGCGATTCAAGGCGGTCGACGATCTACTTGATCACAACATCGAAGCACTGAAAGGCATACCGATATTATTTTTCACCTGGGCATTGCGAAAAGATAAGTTAGTGTATTGCGAATTCCTGGACAATAGCGTAGATCAAGGAAAACAACCGAAGACGATTGCTTTTGGGTTTAATGATGAACTATATATTTTGGATATTAAGTGCATGATCGATATCAATCGATTTTCGAAACTCAATATTAACGCAAAACAATCTAGTCAGGTTTATCTCTCCGCGAGTGCCATAGCCCCTGAGGTTAATACAGATTTTTTGGTTAAATGTGCAAAGAAAATACCAACGATTAATTTTGTCGATCGTGTTACATCAAAAATATACGCCTGCATGGAGTCAGGCACGATAAGTTGGGTTGATCCTGAAATATTCGCCCGGGTTCGGGAAGATGAAAACAATAGTATTGGTTTTCATGCTATTGCGCCTAATCTAATCAAAGACCTGTCGAAATTTAAAAATCAACCCGCGACACCGATTTCTACTGAAGCCACACGTCATACTATGGGCGATCTCAGTTAACCCATTTAGCAGTCGAGAATAAAACTCAGTCAATCCCTACAGGTTTATTAAAACACGACACTCATGAACAGTAGTTTTCGCCTTGAATTCAGGAGCATCACTAACCCGACGGATTGCTAAGAAACGATTCTAAGCATGACCGTTTGGGTTAAGCCAAGCCACGGTGATTGCGTTGAACCAAAGGAAATTTTATGGAATGATGCTGCCATTAGTTTTTATGAGCGAAGATTTTTGCTAAACGTATATACGACCCCCGAGAGCCTATACTGCGCCAAGCTACGTGTATTATTGCGCCACAAACAAACCCAATGGCACGAAATTTCACCCGCGGGAGGTTGTGGCGACGCTGGTTATCTCGAGATAGTGCCGGCCGGTACAATGCCCGCCATCGTTGATGGCAGTTTCAGCCTCGCAGATTCCGAAGCCATCGCCGAATATCTCAATGAGACCATAATCGAACCAGCCATGCTACCCGATGCGGCTGCGGCGCGAGCGCGCTGTCGAGAACGTTCACGATTTCACGACACGCGTCTTGAACCAGAACTTCGAAAGCTATTTTCGCAGATCGGTGAAGCCGGCCGAGACAGCCAGATAGTCCGCTTGCAAGGAAAAATACTCAACCAACGCCTCGACGAGTTATCGCGCTTGCTCGTATCAGACGCTTCACTCGACACCCGCCACTTGACGTTGGGTGACTGCGGATTTCCGATTTCTTTCGCGTGGATTGATGCATTCACCCCAGTCCTAGGGTTAACCCTTGATTGGCCACCCGCGGTCATACTTTACCGCACGCAAATCGGTATTCACCCCGCGGTGCGCGAAGAGCTCGACGCATACTCTGCGCCCATTCGTGCATGGATGCAGAGTAAATTCACTGCAGAG
>CBDTWQ010000394.1:0-2594 GCA_965364115.1 uncultured Gammaproteobacteria bacterium
TTCAAGACTTTGATCTGCTCCTCAGGCGTTAGTACTACGGTATCTGCCAGCTTCATTGATCCACCTCAACTTAAAAAAATAAATCGGCCTGCTCATCTCCATGCAATGCCTGCCCATCTCCATGCAGTGTTTAGATTGTAGTTCAATTCCTTTATTTGTGCGCTCGAAAGAACGCCCGCGTGGCTGATTAAAAATCAACCTTTGATCGACTAAAAAGCGCATGCTAGCACCGCCGAAGCACCACTTTTAGGCACCAACCAAATACCTTGAGTGAGCTTGCTTAATTCTATTTCGAGCAACATACTGTTGCCTACTATCTTGAGCACCAGATAATCCTTCCCCTGACTCTCATGACCAGCAAAGCCATCAAGACTGCCAAAGTGTTGGGGTTTATCGCACTATTAGGTTGCTGCATTAATCAATCGGTTTTTGCCGCAACGATTGAACAACAACGCGAATGGTTTCGCGATGCCAGCGATGCTCTACGAAACAATCAGACAACGCGTTTCAATCAACTGCTTGAACAACTGTCCGACTATCCTGTCACGCCTTATTTGCACTATGATGCCTTTCGACGCGGCCTATCAAAGGCAAAGATAGAGAAGGTTGAGCTGTTTTTAGAACAGCATCAGAGTTTCCCTTTCGCCTATCACGCTCTCGGCTCTTGGCTGAAAGTCTTGGCCAAACGGGCTGATTGGGATAACTATCTCAAATTCTTTGACCAACGCAACAACACACGCCTTTTGTGTCGTTATTTTGAAGCCCGCATCACCCTGAATCAGACTGAAGATTTAACCAATGAGATCCTCAAAGTCTGGCTGCACGGACAGTCACAACATAGCGATTGCGATCCGGCCTTCACCTTCTTTCTGAAAACCTATGAAGATCGAGAACAAGCCCTTTGGCAGCGAATCGAAAAAGCCTTTAAAGCCAAGCGCCCACATTTAGCTCGCTATCTTGGCGCCAAGCTTGAAGTTGCAGATCAAAAAGTGGTTGAATCTTGGTCAGAGGCCCACTTGCGACCGGAACGTTGGTTAAAAAAAGTCAGCCAAGTTGAAAACAACGACCGCAATCGAACCATCATCATCCATGCGCTAGATCGGTTTGCTCGTAAGGACAGTTTGAAAACATTGGGTTTCTGGAACGAAATGCAAACGGAATTTGATTTCACTCAAACACAGCGTGATAAAATTCAACTTCGGATCGCGTTGTCAGCTGCCTATCAACATAAACAAGAAGCTCGCGATCTGCTAATTAACATAGCGCCAGAAGTTTTCAATGATCGAGCCTCATTATGGTTGGCAAGAATTCAACTTCGAAATAAAGATTGGTTCGGACTGCTCGGCACGATTGAGGCAATGCCAGACCACCTGATGCTAAAGAACGAATGGCAATATTGGTTATCACAGGCTTTATTTGAAACAGAGCAGGGTGATGATTCAACCAAAATCCTCAATTCATTGGCAGGAAAAAGTAGTTATTATGGCTTTCTAGCAGCGGACAAACTCAACCTTGAATATCAAATTGAGCAAGAGAATGCGGCCAGCATTGAGATCGACGAAGAAGATTTCCTGGCGAATCGTCCGCACCTGATCCGCGCCCGAGAACTATTTTATTTAGGCCGATTAATCGACGCCAAGCGTGAGTGGTTTCAAGCACTGCCAACGCTTGATCAAAATCAAATCAAACAGGCCGCCACACTTGCATCAAAATGGGAATGGCACGATAGCGCGATCCGCACCGTTGCCCAAACCTCGCATCGTAAAGATTATAACCTTCGCTTTCCCACCCCATACAAGCAACAAGTCATGAAAATGGCTGAACAGCGCGAGTTGGAACCATCGATAATTTATGCCGTGATGCGCCGCGAAAGTTTGTTCGACCCGATGGCGCGCTCAAGCGTTGGTGCATTGGGCTTGATGCAACTCATGCCTTATACGGCCCGCAGTGTGGCACTCTCTCTCGGCTTAAAGAAACCACAGAAATCCGATATTCTTTTGGTTAACAACAATATTAGGCTGGGAACTCAATACCTCCAAACGGTGATGAAGCGTTTTGACAACAATGCCGCCCTAGCGGTCGCAGCCTATAATGCGGGGCCGCTCGCGGTGAAGCGATGGTTGCCAAAAGATTCGACCATGCCTGCAGATCTTTGGGTGGAAACAGTGCCTTATTCAGAGACTCGAGACTACATTCAGGCGGTCTTAGCCTACTCGCTGGTTTTTGACCGAAACTTAGGGCACAACACGTTGATTTCCAGTCGGATGGCTGAGATTAAATCTAAATACTGAAAGTTTGATCGCATGTTAAAAATAATGGGTGATCAACGTTCCGGCAATTGCTACAAGGTCAAATTGCTTTGCCATTTATTAGGCCTAGAATACGAGTGGTCTGAAGTTGACATCCTGCAAGGCGGCACCCGCTCAGCGCATTTTTTGGCGATAAACCCCAACGGTCAAATTCCGCTGTGCATCACAACAGATCACGAAGTGATAGCCGAATCCAATGCGATTTTATTTCATTTGGCCGAAGGCAGTTCATTTTGGCCGACCCATCGTTTGGCTCAGACCAGAGTGCTCGAGTGGATGTTTTTC
>CBDTWQ010000395.1:0-2576 GCA_965364115.1 uncultured Gammaproteobacteria bacterium
CTAGCCAGATTGGCTCGTGATATCGACGAAAAGCTTCAACTTTTGTCCTGGCTGGAGATACTTGCCAACTTCATTCCATTTTTTGATATCGGTGACGGATATGTTGAATTTGTCAGCAATACGATGGAGAGAGTCACCCTTTCGAACCGTATATCGTAATCGGTGAAGCACGTTGCCCGGTCTGGTCTGGCCGATGGAGGCATTGTTTAATTTTTTGGTCGTCCAAACCACTAATTTCTGACCCACCCGCAACGGGTCGATTGGGGCGATCCCATTCCATTTAGCTAGTGCCGAAGTAGAGACGCCATAACGCTTGGAAATCCCCCATAAACTTTGCCCGTTTCGAACGATATGGATCTGTTTTTTGCCCGAACGGTTGGTATTCTGAATTCTGGAAATGCGCGAAGTGACGCTCTGCGTATAGCTGCCAAGAGACTTGGTGGCGGTCGGCACCATTAAAAATTTCCCGGCTCGAATGCCGCTGCCGCGCACGTTGTTGACGTCCTTGATCAGGTTGACCGTGGTTTGATAGTGATCCGATATGTGACTCAAGGTTTCGCCATTCCGGATTTTATGCCTGACCCAGTTAATCCGCTTGTTGGCAGGCACCTCGGCAACGTTCAGTTTGAAAAGCTCGGCCTTATCACGCGGTAAAAGCAATCGATGTGGCCCATCGGGGGCAGTTGCCCATCGATTGAAGGCTGGATTGAGCTGATAAAGCTGATTAACTGAGATTCCTGCTAAGTCAGCCGCCAAAGCCAAATCAATCTGCCCGGTAAGCTCGACGATCTCGTAACTCACTTGATTGCCAACCGGAACTAAATCAAGGCCGTATTTTTCAGGGTGCTCAAATAACTCTTTCAACGCGAACAATTTCGGCACATAAGATCTAGTCTCATTTCGAATTTTGGTCAGATGCCAAAAGTCCGTCGGCTTACTGCGCTTTTTATTGTGGCGAACGGCCGATCGTATTTTACCTGGGCCGGCATTATAGGACGCGAGGGCTAGCTCCCAGTCATTATTAAACATCTTAGACAAGCTGTTTAGGTAATCAATCGCAGCATGAGTTGATTCGATAATGTCTCGCCGACCGTCATACCACCAGTTCTGCTTTAAACCCAAGAAGCGACCAGTAGAGGGAATGATTTGCCACATACCTGATGCGCGGCCATGAGAGTACGCAAAGGCCTGATAGGCCGACTCTACAATCGGTAGTAATGCCAGCTCGCTCGGCAAGTTTTGCTTTTCCAACTCGTCGAGAACAAATGGCAGGATTGGGCGCGCCCGTTCCATGACGCGTTTTAGATATTTGGTATGGTTCAGATACCACTTGAGTTCGGCTGCGACACGAGCGTTGTCAACGGGCTGCAACTGCATCCCTTGACGTAATCGATACCACGCGTCGTTGTCATCTTTGATCCGCTGATTTTCTTGGTCGATTGCGATCTGTGCCAGCGATTTATCACGTAGCTGGATTCGATTGATCACTCGATCTTGAAACGCTTGGTAATCTAGGCCTAGGCCATCGGCAACAAATGGAATCGAATAGGCAGAATTCATTTTGCCTCGATTGCTGAATTCCGCTGACATCGCCGCCGGGTGGGTTTGAGTTTGTGCATAGGCTAGGCTTGCACCCTCGTTGTCCTCAAAATTGACAGAGTTTAACCGCGAGTTAGGGGAGGGCAAGCTAGTGCACGCAACTAATAGCCAGAGTAAGCTGGGCAAGGCGAAAAGAATCTTTGCCCTACTGGAGAGAGTGCGTTTGAGAAACATTAGTATCGTTTATTTTTTATCGCTAGAATAGATTAAGTTTACAACCGGATCCGCAAGTTTCAAATGAGATTTTGGAAGCCCACCCAAAAAGCCCAAGTGATTGCCAACATTGACGAGTGGTATGATACCGAAACTGGCCAACATTTGCTCTCCGATCTTGAACGATTTCTGGCCCCCGTGCTCTCCACCAGCTTCGGATATTACTCGCTGCAGATCGGTTGCTCTAGTTTGTCCGCTCGACTGTTGGAAAACTGTCGAGTGAAACATCAGTTTAGTATAGGCAGTTTGGAAGCAAAAGCTCAAATTGGTGCAACCCCATCGATGTTGCCAATCGCTTCGGATAGCGTCGACCTGGTGATTTTGATGCATCACCTATCGAATACCCGCGAGCCGCATGCCGTTTTAAGAGAAGCCTTTCGAATTTTGATTCCTGAAGGGCGGCTAGTAATAATCGATTTTAATCCTTTGTCATTGTGGGGTCTGCGTTATTTTTTTCAGTCTTGGCTGGACCATCCGCCTTTTAATGGGCATTACTACACCGCGCGACGAATTGACGACTGGATGCGTTTGTTGGGGTTTGATCAGCACCGACACGAGCGGGTTGGCTATGCGCCTCCGATCTTGCAGCCGTCGGTGACCAAGCATTTGAGCTGGCTGGAGAAAGGCACCAGTCGCTGGTTGCCGGTGCTTTCGGCGCTCAATCTAATGGTCTACCATAAAAGCATCTCACCGATGACACCGGTTCGTCATCGGTGGGCTACTCGTAGAATATTGCCAGCTAAAATTGCTCGACCAACGGCAGG
>CBDTWQ010000396.1:0-2567 GCA_965364115.1 uncultured Gammaproteobacteria bacterium
AAGCTCAATCAAATTAAAAACCAAATTCAGCAAACGGCTAAAACCCACGGTCGCGAACCGAAGTCGATACAGCTATTGGCAGTCAGCAAAAAGAAACCCGCCAGCGACATTCGCGCGGCCTATCTCGCTGGGCAGAAAAGTTTTGGCGAGAATTATTTGCAGGAGGCAACCGATAAAATTCAGCAGCTGAGCGATCTCGACATAAGCTGGCATTTTATTGGCGCTATTCAATCTAACAAAACCAAACAGATTGCGAGCAGTTTCGATTGGGTACATTGCGTCGATCGGCAAAAAATTGCGCAAAGACTCAGCGACCAGCGACCCTCAAACCTGCCGAAGCTCAACGTTTGCATTCAAGTAAACCTAGATCAGCAAGCCAGCAAGGCCGGTGTTGCGCTGACTGAAGTGGCATCTCTCGCTATGGCGATCAAAGATTTGCCTAGGGTCAACTTTAGAGGTTTGATGTCGATCCCCGCGCCGCGTCAAAATTTCGATCTGCAACGTGCGGCTTTTGCGCGTCTGCGCGATTGTCTTGATTCGCTGCAACGACTAAATATAGGCTGTGATACCTTGTCGATGGGAATGAGCGGGGATATGGATGCCGCAATTGCCGAAGGATCAACTATGGTTAGAATTGGAACTGCTTTATTTGGGGGGAGAAACGGATGATAGGTGTTAAACATCAGCGATCAAACAACCCATGGTTGGCCTCTCTAAAACCCCAGTTGAATCGTCTTTTAAAGGACTCAAGTTGAAATCGAAAATTTGTTTTATCGGCGCCGGTAACATGACTCGCAGTTTAATCGGCGGTCTGCTTGCTAACCAGTATGAGGCGAAAATTTTAAGCGCCTGCGACATAAATTCTTCTCAGCTCGAGTCACTGCAAGCGTCGTTCGCAATCAATACATCAACTGATAATCTGTCATTGGCAGCGCATGCCGACATCATCATTCTGGCGGTTAAACCGCAGGTGTTACGGAAGGTTTGCGAGGGTTTGTCTGTGCTGCCCAACAATCCAAGCCAACTGTTCATCAGCATTGCCGCCGGCATTCCAAGCAGCAACATTGATGCTTGGCTAGGTGGTGGACGCGCGTTAGTGCGTTGCATGCCAAACACGCCTTCCCTGATGCAACTCGGTGCGACCGGCTTGTTCGCTGGTTCACAAGTTAGCAGCCAACAAAAAATCCGTAGCCTTGAAATCATGCGGGCCGTTGGCATTTGCATCGAGGTGGAGCAAGAATCTGATCTCGACGCAGTGACCGCGATCTCGGGCAGCGGTCCGGCTTACTTTTTCTATTTCGTCGAATGCTTAGAGGCCGCGGCGGTCGAACTCGGGTTGTCGCAAAACACAGCGAGTCAGCTAGCCCGGCAAACCGCGTTAGGCGCCGCTAGCATGATGAAGCATGGCGACCCAGCCGAACTTCGCGCGCAAGTGACCTCGAAAAACGGCACCACTGAGGCCGCGATTCAATCAATGCAGCACAATCAACTCGATCAATTAGTTAATCAAGCCGCTATCGCTGCGTGTCAACGCGCGTTGGCACTGGCCACCGAATTAACCACCACGGAGAATTAAACTCAATGGGTTATAGCTACCTCGCCAATCCTTTAATACTGGTCATCAACACACTATTCGAATTCTTTATTGTGCTAGTGCTGCTGCGCTTTTTACTGCAAATGCTGCGTGCCAACTTCAAAAACGTGGTTTCGCAATTCATTGTGGCGCTCACCAACCCAGCTTTGCGCAAGCTGAGATTGGTGATCCCCAGTATCGGCCGGTATGACACCGCATCAATCGTTTTTGCTTTACTCTTGATCTACACAAAGTTTCTGATTCTTCGATTTCTTGGCGTAGACCACGTGCCAATCAGCACCGCAATGGCACCCATTGCCTCTGCCAGTTTTGCCGGTTTGGCTATCATTAGTGTGGCTGAGTTGGTTGCGCTGATCTTCACCATTTTTATCGGCTCCATCATCATTCAGGTCATTCTAAGCTGGATCAACCCTGGCCAAAAGAGTTCCGTGCTAGTCATGATCGACAGGCTCTCCGGTTTTGTCTTGTCGCCTATTCGTCGAACCATACCGCCGATCAATGGTTTTGATTTATCGCCATTATTCGGAATTCTTGGTTTGATGGCGCTGAAGATGCTGATGGCGCCGACGATTGCTTACCTCGGCAATTTCTAGGCATTGAGGGTAATAACAGTTAAGTTAGTCCAAGCTATATACGGCTAGCTGTGGCTTACCAAAGGGTTGAGCGAAATCAGAATTAACTCAGCGGATGAAACTATTAAAATTTGAGACAGCAAGGTCCACTGTTTTGTCGCGCTGCCTTCTCGTCATTCGGGCTGAATGACTCATGCTGTGTCCCAATTATTGTTCGTCTTCCGCCTTATGGCGAGCCTGGATAAATTCACTGTGCGAGACGTACAACAAATCGGCTATCTGCCGCAGCAAGTGTTCTTCATAACGATCTTTTTCACCATCCGCATATACTAGTTGCCACATCATCTCGACCACCCGCAGCTTCATCGCATGATCATAATGGTCGTTGAGCACTCGGGTCA
>CBDTWQ010000397.1:0-2566 GCA_965364115.1 uncultured Gammaproteobacteria bacterium
GCATCAGGATTTAATTCCTCTTATCGAAGTTTGGTGATGTCAGATGGCTGAACCAGATCACCCACGTTGTTGCCAAGGCTATTTCGTTCGTAAGTCACAACGGCGGCTATATCAACATCACTCAATTGCCCCTTGAAGGCAGCCATTGCAGTGCCAGCTTTGCCGTTCACCACAATATTAACGTGATCGGCAATATCGCCAAGCACGATCGAGCTCCCCGTCATTGCCGGGAAAACACCGGGAATACCTGCGCCGGAAGCACCATGGCAGGCCGAGCAATTAGCTTGATAAATCGTTTTTCCACGTGCTACCAAGTCTTCCATAGACATGGTTTGCTTAGCCGCTTCCAGCACCGCCAATGCATCAGCCTTCTTGCCAGTTAACCATAGTTCGTACTCATCTTGGGTCACCGCGTTGACTACAATTGGCATGAAACCGTGATCTTTGCCGCACAATTCGGTGCATTGACCACGATAGATTCCGGGTTTTTCGATAACCGCCCAAGAGTCGTTGATGAACCCTGGTATCGCATCCTGCTTGACCGCAAGGTCTGGAACCCACCAAGAGTGGATTACATCATTGGAATGGAACAGAAAACGAATCTTCTTATTGATCGGCAACACCACTGGCTCGTCTACTTCTAAGAGATAGTTCTCGTGGCCTATTGGGTCTTTGATCACATCTCTGCTGCTTTGTGCCAGACTGCTGATGAACGCGACGTCTTCGTCAACATAGGTATATTTCCATTTCCATTGGAGACCCGTAACTTGCAAGTTGATGTCCGAATCAGTCTTGGCATCTTCCAGATCGAGCAAGGTGCCAGTGGCGGGAATCGCGATACCAATCAGTATGACTAACGGAACAACCGTCCAGATGATCTCGACCGTTGTACTTTCGTGGAAATTGGCGGCTTGCGCTCCTTTCGATTTCCGGTGATAAAATATAGACCAGCCCATGACCGCGAAAACAGCGACGCCGATGGCAACGCAAACCCAGAAAACGAGCATGTGCAGGCTGTACAGCTCTCGACCAAGCGGGGTTACGCTCTCGGTCATATTTAGCTGGTATGCGGCCTGCGACGAGACGGCGAACAAGACCATAAACACGCTTGTCAGACTTAACGACCAGCGCTTAGCGCGCTTGTTACGAATCATTATTTTTCCTCTGGTTCAGATCGTCACATTAAAACATCAATGGGCGAAATATACCGGCATTAATTAACAAAAGATCCACCTGAAAAACCGCCATTTTGGCTCGCTCAGATGGTTCTAAAAAACGACACAAATTATACAGTCTTTCAATTGAAAGGCTAGTTCATCCTTTTCAGATTGATCGAGAAATTCTCCCACTTCGACGCAATTTTGGTGCGTACCCAAGATCAGCCGTCGATCGCGCTTCGATTCTCGACTATGTCCCTCTAAAAATCGAATTCTAGCGAGATCACACTCCCACACCGATTCGACCTTCTGAACACCCTTTTCAACTCTAACTCGCTCATCACTGAAAGTGATGACCTCTTTTTGATGCACCTTACGCGAGGTCAGATATAGTGCTACCCCAAGGGCAATAATTTCAATTCCCGAGAACGGCAACACCAACCACAACCCTTGCAGGGTGAAGAAGACACCGATAGCCAGCACAAAGGCACAGCTACACAAATAGTAAGCGACCAGCTCACCCCAACCAATCGAACAATTGGGGGCCAGAATAAACCGATAGGCTTTACCGGAGTCTGCTTTGTCGATTACGATCATCAAAAATGGCGATCCATCATCCCGAACTTCTGTCAATTCTAGCCCGAGACTGGCACACTTTCACTTCTTTATTAATCGAGTCAACACTTGCCAAATTCAAACGATTCAGAGCAAGACAAAAAGGTCAGCTTTTTACAGGTCGCGAAAAGCATTCTGGGGGCTTTTATTGGCATCCAGAGCACCGCCAACCGAGAAAGAGACTTCAAACACGGCAAAATGTCACACTTCATTTGGATCGGTTTATTGCTGGGCGTGGGGTTTGTCCTGTCGCTACTGGGAATCGTTCAACTGGTTCTCCACTTCGCCACCTCTTAAACGGCGCTGAATCGCAATCGACATGACCTAAGGAGCCCCAAGGGCCTCGGATTTGGCCGCCTAGAACAATCCATCTCAAATCTCGGATGTGTTCGAGCTTCGAAATAGCGACGAAAGATCTTAGCGAAGAATACGGCAGAACTAATTGCCTAAATCAACCAGCCGCGAATAAACACTCGAGCGTAGTGGTCAACCAACAGAAAAGCGAAAAGCCAGCTCAAATAGAAAATCGAGTAGCCAAAAGTCTTCATTGCAATCTCATCGGGCGTTTCGTCCCAATAGAGCTTGATTGCGTAATAAAGAAAACCAATGCCGAGCGCGATTGCCCCCGCGAGATAAATCAGTCCGCTCATTTGCATCACAAAAGGCATCATTGTGACGACGAAAAGCAGAACCGTGTAGAGTAAAATCTGCACTTTGGTAAAAGCAACGCCGTGGGTGACGGGCAGCATCGGTATATTGGCCTTGGCATATTCTTCGCGGCGGCGAATCGCCAG
>CBDTWQ010000398.1:0-2550 GCA_965364115.1 uncultured Gammaproteobacteria bacterium
TTAGCGCGGCTGCGTCACATCAGTCGGCAGTGATACCGAATCGAGCTGCGCTAGAAAGCGAAATGTCGAGGTTGCGCCAAGCTTACCCGGATGGTGATGTGCCGAGGCCCAAAGCCTGGCTGGGTTATCGTTTGTCGCCGACCTATTTTGAATTCTGGCAAGGTCAGCGCAGCCGCTCGCACGATCGAATTGCTTACTCGCAGAATGATCAAGATTGGCAGAAGAAACGGCTCTCACCTTAAAAGGAATGGACATCATTGATACGCATATTGAGACCACTCGAATGAGTTTTATAGACCGTTTAGCGAAGCGACAGCTGTTGCTCGGCACGATGTTGACCTTGCCGTCACCCGAGATCGCCGAAATGGTCTCACGGTCGGGTGTCGATTGGTTGTTTATGGATGGCGAACACGGCCCATTGAGCACGCTTGAATGGCAACGCATGTTGCAAGCCGTGGGCGGACGTTGCGCTAGCCTGATTCGAGTCGCTGAAAACGATGAAAGGGCGTTTAAAAAGGTCCTCGACATTGGCGCTGATGGCATCATTGCGCCGCGGGTGAACACGGCGGCTGAAGCCGAGCAAATTGTTCGCTGGTGCAAATATCCACCGACCGGTGAGCGGAGCGTGGGTTTGGCTCGAGCACAAACTTACGGCCTCGAGTTCGGCGCTTATTTAGAAAGCGCGAATCGGCAATTGGCGGTTGTGGTTCAGGCTGAGCATATTGATGCGGTGAATAATATTGAATCGATCGTCGCGGTGGAAGGCGTCGATGCGGTGTTTATCGGTCCTTACGATTTGTCGGCGAGCATGAATAAAATGGGACAGTTGGACGATCCTGAAGTGGTCGCCGCGTTTAACCATATTGCTGAGGTTTGCCAGCAACGGCAAATGCCATTGGGTTATTTTGGAACCTCTGCTGAGAGCGTTCAACCGTTCATCGAGCGTGGCTTTAACCTGATTTGTGCCGGTGTTGACGCCGGATTCATTAATCGCGGTATTGCCGCCTTGATCGAGGAACTTCGATGACCGAGCAGAACAAAACTTTAACCCTTGATGAGGTGGCTGATTTGGCTCGTCGTGCGATGGCCGGCTGCGGCGCGCACGGTGCTCAACTAGAGCAGGCGGTGCAATCGATAGTCGATGCTGAGTGTGACGGCATACGCACCGTCGGTCTGGGTTATCTGCCGCTCTATTGCGGCCATTTGCAGGTTGGTAAGCTCAACTGCGATGCCACGCCAAGGCACAGTCAAATTGCGCCATCGGCGATCCGCTCGGAAGCCGACAACGGCTTTGCGCATGCGGCCTTTGCTGAGTCTGAGGCCGATTTCTATGCGCTAGTGAAGTCACAGGGAATTGCGGCTTTGTCGATTGTCGATTCTTATTCAGCCGGTGTGGTGGGTTGGTTTGTGCAGCGCATGGCGACGGCGGGTTTGATCGGCATTGGTTTTGCCAATTCACCCTCGGCAGTTGCACCTGCGCCGGGGGCTCGAGCCTTTTTTGGCACTAACCCGATGGCATTTGCATTGCCACGCGACGGGCAGGCACCGATAGTCGCGGATATGGCGACCAGCCAAGTGGCGCTAGTGACAATCAAAAAAGCGGCCGCTGAGGGTCAGCCGATTCCGCTCGGTTGGGGTTATGACTCAGATGGCAATGACACAACGGATGCCTCAGCAGTGGTCAATGGCGGTGCGCTGGCGCCCGCCGGTGGTTATAAAGGCATGTTGCTTGGCTTGCTGGTCGATGTGCTTGGGGGCGTTTTAAGCGGCCCCAATTGTTCATTCAATGCGCCGGTGTTTAAAAACACCACGGGCGGCAAACCGAAGGTGGGTCAGATGTTTATCGGCTTGTCACCCGGCGCTTTGACGCCGGGTGGCGACTTGGCTTATGCGCAAAGGCTTGAGGCCATGCTCGGCGCTCTGGTGAGTGAGCCTGGGGTACGCTTGCCGGGTGGTCGTCGCCATGAGTTCCGCCAACAGGCTGAAAAAAATGGGGTTGTGGTGGCGAATGATTTGATCGAGAAGCTTGAAGCTTTCGCCGTTTCTAGCTAGCAGTGGGTCGAGTTGAGAATGGCCGAGCTGGGAATAGGTCGATCTAGCGCTAATCGACCTAAAAATAGATCGACCTGAGATTGATTGACCCCGGATAGAATGAAAAATGTCCGGCGTTGAAAGCAGCTGCTTCCATCACCACTGCGCACAACAAACACATCGGCTTTCTTTCCGCTTTTGAGGGGACGAATCACTTCGTCGACTAGTCCGTCGTTGACCAAGGACTCGATGCGTCTGGAGATTTTCATCGTCAGTGTCAGATTTTAATAGGTGTCAGAGGGCGATTTATTTAGCCTGTGGTTAACCACTCGCACCGTAAAACCCAGTCTTCGTCAGCTTGCCCGCGGTTGTCGCCACTGCACCCACCTGCGGATGATTTTTTGGGGAATTCGATTGAACATATGCTCGGTCCAGGTATCTTCGCCGCCCCAGATTGGAAAATAATGACCGATGCGAGAAAAGGCGTCATCCAGCATAAATTGGGCTAGTTTCTGGTCT
>CBDTWQ010000399.1:0-2544 GCA_965364115.1 uncultured Gammaproteobacteria bacterium
CCAAGACGCCTAACAAGACCCTGCGCTCTCCCAAAAAGGCGAATTTTCTGTTGGGCTTGTTTATCGTCACAACGATTCCTTTCCTGTTCGCGGACCCGTTGAATCTGTCACAATTCAGACTAATGCCCTTCCTGTGGAACATGGGCCATTTACTCTTGTTCTTTGCGGTTGGCTGGCTCGTTCTCAACTGTTTTCACCGATATTTAAATATCAGATTCATCCTGCTATTTATAGGCTTCAACGCAATCGTATTGCTGTTGGGTGTTTTAATAGAGGAAGTTCAGCTGGTCCTCGGCAGAGTTTACAGTTTTGATGACATTTACCGTAACTGCCTGGGAACGTCGCTCGCGCTGGTTTTTCATCCGCGCACCCAATTGACCGACAAACGCCTACGGGTAACACTTCGCGCCCTGTCTATCCTGCCACTTCTAACGGTTCTCCTGCCAATCACAAAAAACAGCATAGATTGGATATCGGCCAGCCTGAGCTTCCCGGTTCTTTCGAATTTTGAATCAGCCTTTGAGCGCGAGCGTTGGACAGGCGATGATTTGACTATTATCGAACTGGATAGTGGAAATCGCGTCATGGCGTATCAATTTGATACAACTCGATATTCATCGCTTTCGTTGACGCACTTCCCCGGCAACTGGGTGGGCTACCGTTGTCTTCGATACCGAATTTTCAACCCTGCGGCAGACAGCTTGCAGTTAACTATTCGGATAAACGACCGAACACATGACGAAACCGGTTATGACTATCGAGATCGCTTCAGCTTTTCGTTCGAGGTTGTTTCCGGCTGGAACGACTACACGCTGGATCTGAATGATGTCAGAAATGCACCCCGGGCGCGTTCGATGAACCTCGCGGAAATTGCTGAAGTCATTTTTTTCACCACGCGCCTAGGTGATAGCGCGACATTGTATTTTGATGATATCGAGCTGGGCAGCGAATCCATACTATGTGGAGCCGGCACAAAACCCTAAGTACCGAACTGAAGTTACCTTGCGCCTTTGCCAAACAGGATTACTTCAACGGTATGCAAAAGAATAAGGCAGTCGAGAAAAAGCGAGTGATTCTTAACATAGTACATATCGTATAGTTGCTTTTGGTAAGCATCCTCAATGGAAGACCCGTAGGGATAGTTTAACTGTGCCCAACCGGTGAGGCCCGGCTTC
This sequence comes from uncultured Gammaproteobacteria bacterium, assembly GCA_965364115.1. Lineage (GTDB taxonomy): Bacteria > Pseudomonadota > Gammaproteobacteria. The sequence goes on from CBDTWQ010000399.1 coordinate 1,176, forward strand.
AAAACGTGTCTTTTTTTGTAGTATGGAATGTTCTCGGCGAGTTGTTCCACAAATTCCGGTCTTTCGGGTCGTGGCCCGACGAAACTCATATCGCCTTTGATGATATTAATCACCTGGGGTAACTCGTCCAAGCGGTATTTTCTCAGGAATCCACCAATCCTTGTAACGCGACTATCAACCTTACTGGCCCAAATTGCCTTACAGCCTTTTTCGGCGTTGGAATTCATGCTTCTGAATTTGTAGACCTTGAAACGACGCCCGTGCTGCCCGGTTCGCTCCTGAGAATAAAAAATCGGCGAGCCGACACCGTCCTCCAGCCAGATTGCGAGACTGATTAAAACTTGAATCGGGATGCTCAGTATAAGCAAGGAAGTACTAACGACCAGGTCAAACAGCCGCTTTACGATGTCTCGAGCCCTAGATTTATAAAAACCATCACTCGTGAACAACCAGGTAGGATTCATGATATCGATTCGAATTTGGCCCACTTCTCTTTCAAAAAAAGTCAACAGTTCAACGACTCGAATACCATTTAACTTACAATCGACCAACTCATCTATTCCAGCCTTAGATTTTACCGCATCAGGCACTACCAAAATTTCGTCGATCATTTCGGAACTTGCATAGTCCAGCAAACTCGACTCGATAATGACCAGTTTCCTGTAATCGACCATCGGCTCCTGATCTTCTATCGACACATATCCAACGATGTCAAACCCTCTTCGATCCGATTTACGGCGCAATTTCGTGTCGATAAATGCGGCCTGAGATCCTGCGCCATAAACAAGCACCCGGGATTTAAAAGCCGTGGTGTCCACCAGTTCCAAGAACAAAGTGCGCAAAGTGGCGATGATAAAGAATGACTGGACGTAGACGAGTGCGAGAATACCGCGACCTACGGTGAGCTCTGGGATCAGATAAAATGCCAGCGCGACAAGAGCACTGGACATTGCCATGCTGATCCCTACCCGGATCAGAACACCCGCCATACCTTCCCTGAGGCGTCCGACGTAAAGCCCGGTGGTCACCATAGACATGGTAGTAATCAGCGTGATGAGAATCGCACTGATACCAATATTCTCGAGGACACGTTCCCCAACCAGTTCAGGCGAATAGAAACGAATATAGCTGGCACTATAAACAGAGCCGAAAATAAAGCTGCTTTCAGCAAGGAGCAGAACTAAAAAAGGCACCTTGACATGAAACTTAATTATTTGTGCTGCAGTCAATCTAACTTCCTTATCCGATAAATATAGCCCTATATGAAACTGCCCAACCATCGCTCTCAGAAAACAAAGAGCAAAGCTTGGATTCACATTATTTGCGATTTAAAATATGTCCCTTTGGATTGCACAACCCGCTATACGTC
>CBDTWQ010000400.1:0-2538 GCA_965364115.1 uncultured Gammaproteobacteria bacterium
TCGTCCAATAAAGGGACTGTTTGCGGCTTCGATCTAGCCAAGCCTTTTCACGCCTTGTTCCTTTTGACGATTGTGGGTTCGATTGTGGCAGGTTCGGTTTATCTTGGTTTTATTCTTAACCCAAGTCAAAACAGTCAGGCTTTAATCGATGAATGGCAAGCAGATGTTCACCACCAGCAATCTCAATTGCACGATATTCGAGAAGAAGCCGATGCCAGCATCGACGCCTTGTCATCTCGAATCGGTTTGTTGCAAGCGCACGTGATGCGCCTAGATGCGCTTGGCCGAAAACTCATTCACATGGCCAGCATCGACGAGGGTGAATTCGATTTCAATCAAACCCCTGCGATGGGTGGCCCTGAAGCCCTATCGAACAATGGTATTGAAGCGGATGAATTATCTGAAGCAATCAATCAGTTGAGCCATGAGCTAGAAAATCGGGAAAACCAGCTGGTAGTGCTAGAAAATCTTGTTCTCAACGAAAACCTGCAGAGGGAAGTCCAACCGAGTGGTCGCCCCATTATAAAAGGCTGGATTTCTTCTTATTTCGGTATGCGGACGCATCCTTTATCGGGTCGGCGGGAAATGCACAAAGGAATTGATTTCGCTGGCAAGCAAGGTGACCCAGTGGTAGCTGTGGCCAAAGGCGTGGTGACCTACGCAGGCAAACGTTACGGTTATGGCAACACGGTTGACATTGCCCATGGCAATGGTTACACCACTCGCTATGCGCATAATTCAAGCATACTGGTTTCAGTCGGTGACACCGTCGAAAAGGGTTTCAAAATAGCTAAAATTGGAACCACAGGCCGATCAACAGGCCCTCACGTGCATTTCGAAGTCATTCGAAACGGGAAAGAAGTTAATCCTGTCAGGTTTATTCGAGCTGCTAAGTAAGCGGAGAGTTCTTTCTTCGCTACTCTACTTGATATTTTTCAAGTAACCTTCATCTTCTACTAATTCTCCAACATATCGGCCGCACGATGTTGTCTAAAATTACTAAATCGCTTTTTGGCAGTCGAAATGACCGCATAATCAAAAAACTCAGTTTGCGACTTGCTCGAATTAATCAGTTCGAGCCTGATTTGCAGGCGCTCGATGACTCAGCATTGAAACAGAAAACCGTCGAGTTCAAACAACGATTCGCGGATGGCGAGACGCTCGAGCAAATGCTGGATGAGGCTTTCGCGGTCTGTCGTGAAGCATCGGTTCGGGTGCTTGGCATGCGCCATTACGATGTGCAGTTGATTGGCGCGATGATATTGCATAACAATCAAATCACCGAAATGCGCACCGGTGAGGGCAAGACCTTGGTGGCGACCTTAGCTGCCTATTTGAATGCAATCAGTGGCAAGGGTGTGCATATTGTTACGGTCAATGATTACCTGGCCGAGCGTGATGCCGGTTGGATGGGCAAGCTTTATGACTACCTTGGTCTGAGCGTTGGCGTGGTCCTTAGTAGCATGGACTATGACGGCAAGCGGTCGGCTTATACGGCCGACATCACCTACGGCACGAATAACCAATTCGGCTTTGACTACATGCACGATAATCTCTGTTTCTCGCTTGAAGAACGAGTGCAACGCGAGCTGAATTACGCCATCGTGGACGAAGTTGATTCGATTTTGATCGATGAAGCGCGCACCCCACTGATTATCTCAGGGCAAGCCAGTGACAGTTCTGAACTCTACGGCAGAATCAATAGTATTATTCCTCAACTGACCAAAGTCACCAGTGAAGATGGCCCTGGCGACTACAGCGTTGATGAGAAAGCTAAACAGGCCTTCCTAACTGAAAGCGGGCATGATTCAGCCGAGAAACTGATGGCCGAAGCGGGTTTGCTGGGGGAGGGCGAAAGCCTTTATGACGCCAGTAATATTGCTTTGGTCCATCACCTGAACGCCGGTTTGCGAGCGCATTCAAACTTCAGTCGAGATGTCGACTATATCGTGCAAGACGGTGCAATCGTAATTGTCGATGAGTTTACCGGTCGAACCATGGCGGGTCGTCGTTGGTCTGAAGGCTTGCATCAGGCTATTGAGGCAAAAGAAGGCGTCAATATACAGAACGAAAATCAAACCATCGCATCGATCACTTTCCAGAATTACTTTCGTTTGTATAACAAATTAGCTGGCATGACGGGCACTGCTGACACCGAGGCTTTTGAGTTTCAGCAAATTTATGGTCTTGAAGTCGTCGTGGTGCCGACCAACATGCCGATGATTCGGCAAGATATGGGTGATTTGATTTATCTCACAATGCCCGAAAAATTCGACTCGATTGTCGACGACGTTCGCAGCTGCGTTGAGCGTGGTCAACCCGTGTTGGTCGGAACAACCTCGGTCGAAACTTCCGAATTGCTTTCCTCGCATCTCGATAAAGTTGACATTAAACACCAGATTTTGAATGCCAAGCAGCATCAGCGCGAGGCAAAGATCATCGAGGATGCCGGGTTGCCCGGTTCAGTGACGATTGCGACTAACATGGCGGGTCGCGGCACGGATATAGTGCTCGGCGGCAATCTTGAAGCGCAACTAA
>CBDTWQ010000401.1:0-2529 GCA_965364115.1 uncultured Gammaproteobacteria bacterium
ATAGACAGCCAACAAGCGGGTTAATCGGTTGCCGTCAATTTCCATTTACGAGAGAATAGCGCGCCTTTACGGTCTGCAAGCGCATTTGATTCGGTTGAAAATAATCGAAAAAGAAACAAGAATAACCACTGTGACCGAGTTTTATTGATATTAATCAAAGAGTTATGAAACCATTATTAGCTTTGAGGGCACAAAATGGCATCTCGTAAAATGCTGGCCAATGCGGTAAGAGCACTCGCTATGGACGCCGTTCAGAAGGCCAGTTCGGGGCATCCCGGCGCGCCAATGGGCATGGCTGATATCGTTGAGGTCCTCTACAACACCTTCATGCGTCATAATCCGACCAACCCGGGTTGGATCGATCGGGATCGTTTTGTGATCTCAAACGGCCATGGTTCGATGTTGCCCTATTCGGTGTTGCATTTGAGCGGCTACGAAGTCTCGATAGAAGACTTGAAGAATTTTCGCCAACTGCACTCGAAAACACCGGGCCACCCAGAGTTTGGTTACACCCCGGGCATCGAAACCACCACCGGGCCGCTGGGTCAGGGGATTGCCAATGCGGTTGGCATGGCTATTGCCGAGAGAACCATGGCGGCCACTTTTAATCGTGACGAATTCAATATTATCGATCATTTTACCTACGCTTTTCTTGGCGATGGTTGCCTGATGGAGGGGATTTCTCATGAGGTCTGTTCATTGGCGGGCACCCTTGGACTTGGTAAGTTGATTGCGTTTTGGGACGACAATGGCATTTCAATAGATGGTCAGGTCAAAGGGTGGTGTCTAGACGACACCCCGAAACGTTTCGAAGCTTATGGCTGGCATGTGATCGCGGTTGATGGGCACGATTCGGATGCGCTCAAGATTGCAGTCGAAGGCGCTCGTGCGATTAAAGGTAAACCCTCGTTAATTTGTTGTAAAACGACGATTGGTTATGGGTCACCAAACAAAGGCGGAACCCACCACTGTCACGGTGCGCCGCTGGGTGAAGAGGAAATTGCGCTGACTCGTGCCGAGCTGGGTTGGGAACATGAGCCGTTTGTCATTCCTGACGAAGTTTATCAAGGTTGGGATCACCGAGAGGCGGGGCAAAGAACCGAAGATGCTTGGAACGAGAAGTTGATTGCTTATCGCGAAGCGCATGCAGATTTAGCAGCAGAACTTGACCGCCGCACGAGTCGCCAGTTACCCGAAAATTGGCAGTCAACAGCGGAATCGTTCATCGCAGATACTGACGTTGCCGCGGAAACTAAAGCGACACGGCAAGCTTCGTTAGCCGCGTTGAATGCATTTGCACCCTTATTACCCGAATTAATCGGCGGTTCGGCCGATCTTGGTGGCTCAAACCTCACCGAATGGTCAGGATTCAAACCCATGCGGGCGGATCATTTCGATGCCAATTATATAAACTATGGGGTTCGTGAATTCGGCATGTCGGCGATTATGAACGGCATCGTTTTGCACGGTGGCTTCATTCCCTATGGCGCAACTTTCCTGGTTTTTTCTGACTACGCGCGCAACGCGGTTCGATTGGCTGCGTTGATGAAGGTGCAAAGCATTTTCGTTTACACCCATGATTCAATCGGTCTCGGTGAAGATGGGCCAACCCATCAAGCGGTTGAGCATATTCCTAGTTTGCGATTGATTCCGAATTTGAACGTTTGGCGGCCTTGCGACACGGTTGAAACGGCGGTCAGCTGGAAAGCCGCGATCGAGCATCGAGAGGGCCCGAGCTGTCTTGTTTTCTCTCGGCAAGGTTTGCCGCACCAAACCCGCACGTCCGAGCAGATCGAGTTGATTTCCAAGGGTGGCTACATCCTGCACGATTGCGAAGGCAGCCCCGAAGTGATCATCATTGCCACCGGTTCTGAGGTCGAGCTGGCGATGTCAGCCAGCCAGTCTGAAGCGCTGGAAAACGAAAAGGTTCGCGTCGTATCAATGCCTTGTGTTGAGTTATTTGATCGGCAACCGCAGGCTTATCGAGACTCGGTGCTTCTGCCCGAGGTAACCGCGCGCATTTCGATCGAGGCGGCAGCCACCGCGGGGTGGCACAAATATATCGGCCTTAATGGCGTCGTCATTGGGATCGATACTTTTGGCGAGTCAGCGCCTGCTAAAGAGTTGTTCGCTTATTTTGGCTTTACCCGCGATAAAGTGGTTGAAGCGGTTAATGGTCTGTTGGGTAAGGTTTAGCCACCGCCCGAGAGGTCGTCTCATTGTTTAATCAGCGGCAAGTTCCGATGGTTTCAGCTGAACTTAAATTACACTCTAATCGAAGGAGATTTAAATGACGATTCGCGTTGGCATCAATGGTTTCGGCCGCATAGGACGCATGGTTTTCCGTGCCGCCCAAGACTTCGATGATATCGAAGTGGTTGGCATTAATGACTTGCTCGACCCTGACTACTTGGCCTATATGCTCAAGTTCGATTCGGTGCACGGCCGTTTTAAAGGGGAGATTAGCGTTGATGGTGAGACGCTTTTGGTCAATCGCAAGAAAATTCGTTTGACCGCAGAACGTGATCC
>CBDTWQ010000402.1:0-2523 GCA_965364115.1 uncultured Gammaproteobacteria bacterium
TAGTCGGCTTAGGGGTTATTTGATTGGCGTTTTGTTGGAGTTTAACAAGTGATAGCCAAATAATGCTAGGCCAATCCAAATGCCGACAAAACCAAGTAATTTATTGCTATCGAAAGCCTCTCCAAGAATGAATATTCCTGATAGAAATTGTATTGAAGGCGTGACATAAAACAGAATGCCCACGGTGGACATCGGTAAAAGGCGCGAACCGGCGGTGAACATCGCAAGCGGCACCACCGTAATCAAACCACCCAGCATCAGCAAAGCGTCAGTGTTCCAATCACCCTGAAGAAAGACCGCTTGGTCTTGCCAATGTAGCCAAAGAACCGAGATTAAGGTCAAAGGTAACAACAACAAAACCTCAACGAAAAGGCCGGGTATTGGGTTGGTCGACATCTGCTTGCGCAACAAGCCATAGGCGGCAAAGCTGACGCCGAGTGTGACGCCGACCCAAGGAAAAACATCCGTGCGCAAGATATAGTATGCGACCCCTGCTGCGGCGAACCCCACAGCGGTCAAGGTTAGGCGATTGAGCTTTTCGTTAAACACGATCAAACCAGCGAGAACGTTGAGCAATGGGGTTAAAAAGTAGCCCATGCTGGCCTCAACCACGCGCTGATTTGCGACTGCCCAGATGTAGACCCCCCAGTTGAATGAAATCGCTAGGCTCGACAACACCAACCATTTGAGTTCATTCCAATTGGCTAGAGCGGCACTGACCTGTCGCCGCCGCCGCTCACTGATTAGCACTAGTGGCAGCAAAAGTGGCACGGTCCAAAGCATCCGATGCAACAGCACCTCAAGCGCCGGCACTTGGTTCAGCAACGTCCAATAGAGTGGAAATAGACCCCAACCGACATAGCCCCCTAACAGGACTAGATAGCTATTAACCGGCATTTGGGTGATCTTCTAGGTCAGAATTAAAGTGATTCAAACAGGGGTTCAAGTTGACTCGCATAATCGCAATGAAACACTGGGTGGTTGCAGAGGCTTAACAGATCAGTGGTGTTGTCCATGTTCGGTTCAGCCCGCGGGTTAGTTTGGTTGAGGACGATAGCGGCAATCGACATTTGTCGATGCTCGACCGCTTGAATCGTCAGTAGAGCCTGATTGATCGCGCCGACGCGATCGTCAACCACAATGATAACGGGCAGGTCCAAAGCGCCGGCTAAATCGGCATTGAGCCCATCTTCGGCTAACGGAGAATAGAAACCCCCGGCGCCTTCGACTAAAAGGCAATCGGACTTGTCGACGCGTTCGCATGACTGCACCAAATTTTTCAGATAAAGGCGCTGATCTTGCAAACGCGCCGCTCGGTTTGGGGCCAGTGCGGCGCGATAGCGAAAGGCCACGATTCTCTCGATCGATTCACGATTGTGATTGGCCAATTGCAGGGCGTTGGCATCGCGCGCAACTAAGTCACCGTTGCAGTCGGCTTCGCAGCCCGATTCAACCGGCTTTCGGGTTTCAACCCTAAACCCGATTTCTCTTAGCTGGCGCACGATTTCGCAACCCACATAGGTTTTTCCGACATCAGTGTCTGAGCCGGTAATAAAATAGCCATCGGGGTTTGCTTTTATCATTCAACCATTTTCGATAACTTGTTGGCGGTTCGCAAGCCTTGCCTCGATTTAGTGTAAATACAGCGCATTATCGAAGTGAAAATAGGCGTCGAAAATAGGTGTCAGGCACTGCTATAATTTCGCGCGATTTAGAATGGGAAGGCTCTATGCAGGAATTTGTGGTTGGTCAACGCTGGATCAGTGCGGCCGAGCTTCAGCTTGGGCTCGGCATGGTGACCGAGATCGAACATCGCACCGTCAGTATTGTTTTTCCAGCGACCGGTGAAAATCGACTCTATGCTCGCGCCGATGCGCCGCTTAGCCGGGTGCGTTTTGCTAAGGGTGACTCAATTGCGAGTCAAGCGGGTGAAGAGCTGATTGTGGTGGAACTGGCAGAGAGCGCTGGGTTGATTATTTATCACTGCGAAGACGAGGTTGGTAAGCTGGTTCAGTTGCCCGAAGGGCGGTTGAATCATTCCCTCCAACTGAACCAGCCAGCCGAGCGCCTGTTGAATTCACAAATTGATCGTAACAAATGGTACAACCTGCGATGCCAAGCCCGAGAGATTGCGAATCATTTGCAACAGTCTTCGGTTTTTGGGCTGGCCGGTTGTCGCACTAGTTTGATCGCCCACCAGCTATATATCGCCAACGAAGTCTCGCGTCGCTATGCGCCTCGTGTATTGCTTGCGGATGAGGTGGGGTTGGGCAAAACCATCGAGGCGGGGCTGATATTGCATCAACAGCTTTTGTTGGAAAGAGCTCATCGGGCTTTGATCGTGGTGCCCGAATCACTGGTTCACCAATGGTTAGTTGAAATGCTACGGCGCTTTAACTTGATTTTCACTATCTTCAATCCAGCTCGATTTGACCAAATTGAAAATGACGATGATTCGATCGAGGCAGGCGAAAACCCGTTTCAGCAGGAGCAGCTGGTGTTATGCAGCACCGAGTTTCTTTT
>CBDTWQ010000403.1:0-2519 GCA_965364115.1 uncultured Gammaproteobacteria bacterium
GAGCCAAATTTATTTGCGCGGTCTGGTCGGTGAACCCGATGGCAGCCGCATTCTGCGCGCAGAATTGCGCGGAAACAGCGCTGATGGCGAAAAACTTGGGATCGAATTAGCACAACAACTGCTCGACCAAGGCGCCGAACAAATTTTAGCCAAACTGCGAGTCTAACGATGTCTGCTCTGACTGGGCAGGTGGTGGTCAACACGCGGCCTCTGCATCAACAAGCTGAACTTGAGGCGTTGCTAGTGGGCGCCGGTGCTCATGTGCTGGCCTTTCCGGTTATTGAAATAGTAACCCCAGAAAAAAACCCACATCAGACTGAACTGATCGACCAAATTGAGCAGTTCGACATCCTTGTTTTTATCAGTCGAAACGCCGTTTCAGGCGGATTGAATTTAATTGGCAGCAAACAACTCTCCGACCGACTACAATTCGCTGTGATAGGCGCGGCAACGCAAGCGGAACTGGTGGCTTCGGTCCCGAATCTTGATCGCCGATTGATCAGCAGCGAACCATTTAACAGTGAATCACTGCTTAGAAATGCGGCGTTTAAACAAGTCAGTGGCAAGCGAATCTTGATTTTCAGAGGCCAAGCCGGGCGCAGTTTACTGGGCGACGAACTCACCGCTCGCGGTGCCGAGGTGAACTATTGCGAGGTCTATCGACGCGCCTTACCGTCGGTCGACGCAGAGGCTTTTGATCGATTAGCGCAACCCGTTTTTCCAACCATGGTGGTGCTGACGAGCAATCATGGGATGCATAACTTGATTCGTTTGGTGACGCCGTCAACCGCGCAGAGGTTGATCACCACACCGTGGCTTTTGATCAGCGAAAGAATGCGTGAATCGGCCTTGGAACTGGGACATAATGCACCCTTGATAGTCGCCGCTAAAGCAAGCGATCAGGGGATTTTTGAAACGATTTTCGATTGGGCAAATCCAGCATAACTAGGTTATGAGCAAAGACGACGCAACTTTCAATGCCGATGCCAAGGGTCCGTCTGACAAAGACGCGGCTGCCGTGCCCGCTGATCAATCCTCGATAACCGCTGGCAACGCCGGTGCCTCGCCATCGGTCGGGGCTAATAAAGCCACCTCGAAGACCACGGCAAAGGCTAATTCAAAACCCAAGTCAAAAGCTGACGCGGGAAAACCGGCGGGACGAAAAAAACCGTGGTTTGGCTGGTTCAGATTTCTACTCACCCTAACCCTGTTTGGCCTAGTCGGCTATTACTGGTTTCTTCAAGAGCAGGTCGCGCTCGACAACCAGAAGTTGATCCTTGATTTACAACAGCAAATCGACAGCAAGGCAAGTCACACCAAACTCGATTCGAGCATGAAACCGATGCGAGCTGAGATCGGCAATTTGTCGAACCAAATTAGCCAACTCAACGAAACCCAAGACAGCCTGCAAGATGCGAATCAAAAGCTCTATGATCTTTACGGCAGAGACCGCAATGAATGGCAATTAGCCGAAGTTGAATATTTGTTGCGCGTGGCGCAGCACAAATTAGTGTTACAAGACGATTTTGAGGGTTCGGCGATCACCTTGCAGGCCGCCAGCGATTTGATCGCAGGCACTGGAGACCCCGGCTTATTGCCGGTTCGGGTCGGAATCAGCAACGAAATTGCGGAACTCAAGACCCGCAGACGACCCGACCTTGTCGGCATGACCTTAATCCTCTCGCAACTAGGACGACAACTGCCAACGTTAAAACCGGGTTTCGCAGTGCGAGTCGATCAATCGGTTGAGAGTAATTTGCCGGTTGAAACTGAGCCCGAAGATAAAGTTGAAGCTGAAGCAATAACCGAAGCTCTCCCGCAGAAATCTTGGCAGACGCAATTTAGTGACTTTGTTGATTCACTGGTCAAAGTGAGCAATGAAACCACTGCGCCCAGTCAAACCGAGGCTAATACAGCCAACGTGAGTGAGGCGCTAGAGGAAAACCTTAAACTCGCTCGTTGGGCGGTGTTAGAACGTGACAATCGTCAATATCAAGAGTTGATCGATAAAAGCTTACAACTGTTTCGCCAGTTTTATGATCTCGACAACGCGGTGAATGGCGACTTTTTCAACCAACTCGGTGAGCTGCAAAAAATGGAATTGATGCCCGAAAAGCCCGACATCAGCGGTTCATATCAAACTTTGCAACGAATTCTGGCTCGCCAACAGGCCCGCCAGCAGGTTTCGCCGCTAGAAGCTGGCTCAAACAATGCCGATTCAATGCCGAAACTTGAAGGTGGCTCAAAGTGAAAATTTTTGGCTTTTCATTGAATAAGTTAATCATCGGCTTGTTGCTCCTGATTATCATTATTCTTGCGGTGGTGTTGCTAGTGCGTGATGACCCGGGTGTTTTGCTGCTGCGTTATCGTACCTTTTCAATTGAAACTAGCCTCGCTTTTGGCCTCTTCGTCTTAATTGTCAGCGTGGTTGGCCTGAATATTTTAATTCGGTTTTCCTCCGGTATCTGGCGGTTCCCTAAGTTGATCAAACAGCGAGTGCTCGATAAGCGGCAGGAAAA
>CBDTWQ010000404.1:0-2518 GCA_965364115.1 uncultured Gammaproteobacteria bacterium
GGGCCAATGCAGGTCGTCGGTCGAATTGTGATGATGCTCAGCGAGCGCCATGTCTCTAACCATCGAGTGGCGATGAGTTGTTTCGCGATAATGGGGGCTTCGATGCTGGTGTTGATTTTGGCTAAATCGACACCGATGTTGCTGGTCTTATTTGTAATTTTATTTGGCGCTGCCTATGGCATGGTCAGCATCATTCGTCCGGTGATCGCACGCGAGTTGCTCGGTGAAACTCAGTTCGGCGCTAAGTCTGGCGGTTTGGCCGTTTTCTATTTAATCGGCTCAGCCTCAGCTCCTTTTCTCGGCGCGCTGGTCTGGTCGAGGGGTGGTTATGATTCGGTGTTGCCTGGCTTACTGTTGTTGGCAGCGATAGGTCTTGGGCTTTATTGTTTAGCGGCCTGGCGTAGCCAATTAGGCCTTCATTTTAGTTAGCCAGACTAAGTCTTTAGCCTAAATTTCTAATCTTAATCGCCAGGCCCATTCACCAGATCAGATCGTCAGGCACTTGATAATCCGCGTAGTCATCTTGCACGAGCTCGGTTTCGGCCCCTTGGTCGAGCGGAACAATACTGGTCGCATCACGTTCGCTTATTTTGGCGGCAATCGCAGAGGGCACCAAATCGAATTGTCGATGATTCGGCATCAGGCTCGTCACAATCGCAAGCTGGCCACGCGCGATCGCTTGCTTTTGATCTGCGGTAACCAAAATAGTTTTGACCTTCTTCTTGTGAACGAAACGATAGTCGATCTCGGCTTTGCTGCGGTCAATCTTGTGTTCTTCCAGCATCTGCTTAATTTGTGCAGCCGCCTCCTTCTGCAGAAGGCGTTGCTGTCGCTGCTGATTTAGCGACCGATCATGTTCGGCTTTCTTTTCCTGGCGTTGTTGGTTGGTCGATTTTTTGGTCGGTTGATGACGAGCGCTCGATTTGCGCGTTTGGTTCGCCTGCTTTTGCTTCTTTTGATTAGCCTCTTGAATTGTTCGCTTATTGACTAAGCCGGCCTTAAGCAGCTGCTCCTGTAATGAAGACATGGGTAATCACGTGAGTTTGGGTGGACAGATGGAAGAATAAACGCTTGCCAAGCAAAAGCAAACAAACCGAAGCAATGCTCGCTCGGCGATTGTTGCGGAGTTGTGCCGCAATCGCGTTATCATGTTCGATCTAAACACTTGATTTAGGCTTGATAAGCGGAATATGACTGCCAGAATTATCCTCACCACTCTGAACTCTCGCTATATGCATTGCGCGTTCGGCTTGCGTTATCTCTATGCCAATTTGGGCGAGTTGCAATCGGTAGCGCGAATTCAGGAATTCACGATTCAGCAGCGCCCGATCGACATCGTTGAACAATTGCTAGCGCAAGCGCCAGAGGTTATTGGCTTTAGCGTTTATATCTGGAATGTTAGTGAAATCTCAGCGGTGGTTGGTTTGTTAAAGCAGATATCCCCGCAAACAAAAATCGTCCTCGGTGGCCCTGAGGTTAGTTTTGGCCATGATTTGCCTGAATTTACCGACTATGTTGATCATATAATCACCGGCCCCGGTGAGGCCAGTTTTCGCGAGCTCTGCAATGAGTTGCTAAAAAAACGGCCGTTGTTCAATAAAATGATTGCCGGAAGATCGGTGCCGCTCGATCAGCTTGAGTTACCTTATGCTTATTACAGCGACGATGATCTGCGGAATCGGTTGATTTATGTTGAGGCCTCTCGGGGTTGTCCGTTTAAATGTGAGTTTTGCCTGTCGTCACTCGACAAGACTGCGAAACCCTTTGAGTTAGATCGATTCTTGGTCGCGATGGATGATTTGTTCCGGCGTGGTGCGCGAAACTTCAAGTTCATCGACCGCACTTTCAATCTCAAAGTCAGCACTAGCGTTGCGATCCTAGAATTTTTCTTGGATAGAATGGATCCCGACCTCTATCTCCATTTCGAAGTTATTCCAGACCATTTACCCGATAAACTAAAACAGGCCCTGATTCGTTTCCCAGCTAGCAAATTGCAGTTTGAAGTGGGGGTACAAACCTTTGATCCGGTGATTCAACAAACCATTAGCCGTAAGCAGGATAATCAAAAGACCTGTTCCAACCTGCGCTGGTTGCGCGAGAATACTGGCGCGCACATTCACGCCGACCTAATATTCGGCTTGCCAGGCGATACTTTGGAAAACTTTGCGTTAAGTTTTGATCGTTTGGTTTCGTTAAAGCCGCAGGAGATTCAAGTGGGCATTTTGAAACGCCTGCGCGGCGCTCCCATTAATCGCCATTCAGACGAATATGCGCTGCGTTATAACCCAGCGGCGCCTTACAACATCTTGAGTACCCGCGACATTACTTTTCAGTCATTGCAGCGAGTCAATCGTTTTGCCCGGTTCTGGGACATGATCGCCAACTCGGGCCGTTTTGGGCACTCTTTGCCGTTGATTCTTAGCCACCAACCATTCAATCGTTTTATCCGGTTGAGCGATAGTCTTTATCAGCAAGCCGGCGGCAGCTGGAAAATTTCGTTGCGCCGCCTCTACGCACT
>CBDTWQ010000405.1:0-2511 GCA_965364115.1 uncultured Gammaproteobacteria bacterium
CGAGGTTAATCCACGATGATGATGACGTTTTTGCGATAGACGCCAATTTCATCGATCTCTAGAATCGAACTAAAGCTTGAATCTAGGCGAAATTTGCTCAATCCCTTGTCTCGGAGTTAACCCAATGTCCAAACCCAAAGTTATCGTGACCCGCCGCTGGCACCCTGAGGTCGAAGCGCAATTGCAGCAGCGTTTTGATGCCGAGTTGAATTTGGATGACCATCCGATGTCGGTCGAGGAGTTGCAGAACGCGCTGCGCAACGCCGATGCTGTGTTGCCGACGGTCAGCGATAAAGTGACCGCCGAAGTGCTCTCGGCAGATAATATCCGCGCTCGAATTCTGGGCAGTAATGGCGTGGGCTTCAATCATATCGACCTGGAAGCAGCAAAGGCAGCGGGCTTGACGGTTACCAACACCCCCGAAGTGCTGACCGACTGCACCGCGGATTTGGCGATGACGCTGTTGCTCGGCGTGGCTAGGCGAGCGGGTGAGGGCGAGCGTCACCTCCGCAATGGCGAATGGACGGGTTGGCGCCCCACACACATGATGGGCACCAGTGTCAGCGGCAAGACCTTGGGTTTGATCGGCATGGGGCGAATTGCCCGTGCGGTGGCGGCTCGCGCCGCGCATGGTTTCAACATGAAGATTATTTTTCATGACCCTTTCCCCCCGCGTGCTGAAGACATTGCAGACCTCAATGCCACTCAATGTGCGTCCCCAGAGCAAGTTTACGCTGAGGCAGATTTCGTTTCATTGCATTGCCCGGGTGGCAAAGACACCTACCATTTGATCAGCAATGACGCATTTAAAGCGATGAAGACCAGCGCATTTCTGATTAATTCAGCACGTGGTGACGTCATTGATGAGGCGGCTTTGGTCAGCGCACTCGAAAAGGGTGACATTGCTGGCGCGGGTTTAGATGTGTACGAAAATGAACCCAAAGTTGCCTCGGCATTGATAGCAATGGAAAACGTCATGCTGTTGCCGCATTTAGGCAGCGCCACGCAAGAAACACGTAAGGCAATGGGAATGCGCGTGGTCGAAAACATCGAAGCATTTTTCAACCACGAAACCCCGCGCGATAAATTGGTTTAAACGGTTTATATTGGGGTTGGCAACGATAGTTGCCAGTTGACAGAAAAACTCCGAGCTGCAATCACTTGGTTTGAAACTCGACTGCGCGATTTCGTCGCAGCCGAGTGGTTTAAGAATAAATTAGTCGGCAGGAAAAACGCGTCGCTATTATCTGATTCGACTGGATAAATCTGTTAGACAGCGATGCACTATCCATAGCGCCGCTTTACCTCGTCCACCGAATCCGCAATTAATTGCTGCAGTACCTTACCATCAATTTCAGCGAGTCGTTTGAACTTCAAACAAGCCTTTCCCATTTTGTGTTTGCCTAGTTTACTCAAGAGCTGATCTTGATTTGGTCCGCTGGCATTTAAATAAATGCTGATGCTTCCCTTACGCGGAGAGAATCCGGTGATGCACATATCACCTTCGCGCCCACTCTCATACTGGTAGTGATAGGTTCCGAATCCCACAATGCTACTACCCCACATTTGGGGAGACTGATGAGTAACTCCAGACATAACGCCTATAAGAATGCCGCAATCATGTCGCTGCTGTTCGTCGGTGATTGCCGCGATATATGCATCAACGATTGCATTTGTGGCGCTTGTTTTGTTTTCAGTCATGCCCGACAGATTCCAGTTTTCAACGCTTAGTTTTCAATTTACTAGGTAGCTAACAGGAGCCTGGCGCGGCTCCGCTTGGATTGAACTTTTAAAGTGCAGTTTCCAATAGTTCACCTCATTTCCAGTCGCCTAGAAGCAGGCTTCGAACAGGCGTCGAGTGTTTTCTGGATTCATCTCAATTGGGTTGCCGCCTACGCTTGGGTCTTTCAGGGCCGATGCAACTAGCCAGTCTAAGTCGGGGTCAACTGCACCGAGTTCGGTTAGGTTGGCCGGAATGCCGAGCAATTGATTGATTTCATCGACGTAGGCGCAGAACCCATCAAAACCGCCTTGAATGCCGAGATAGGCAGATAACGAGACGATTCGATCTTCAATGGCAGAGCGATTAAATTGCAGCACGGGTGCCATCACTACCGCATTGGTGGTGCCGTGATGGCAGTTGTAAAAAGCGCCAATCGGGTGCGACAACGCATGAATCGCGCCCAGCCCTTTTTGAAATGCGGTGGCACCCATTGCGGCGGCCGACATCATATGTGCGCGGGCTTCGATGTCATTGCCATCGGCAAACGCACGCGGCAAGTTTTCTTTGACTAAACGCATGCCTTCAACCGCAATGCCTTGGCTCATCGGGTGATAATGCGGCGAACAATAGGCTTCGAGACAATGCGCAAAGGCGTCCATTCCGGTGCCTGCGGTAATCGCCTTGGGCATCCCGACGGTCAATTCGGGGTCACAAATCACCACTGCGGCCAGAAGCTTTGGATGAAAAATGATTTTCTTTTCATGGGTTTCTGAGTTCGACAACACGCC
>CBDTWQ010000406.1:0-2510 GCA_965364115.1 uncultured Gammaproteobacteria bacterium
AAAATAAGCGCAGCAACGATTCCAGCCGTGGTTAACACCGCGATCGCCGAACTGATCAGCAGAAAAGCCTTGATCGCTGCCTCAACTTTCTTGCGCGCGTTGAATTCGGGCGAGGAACGCAAATAGCCCAGTAAACCGCCCAACAGCATTAAACCGAAGAAGACTAATGTTCTAGCAATCGACGAGACACTCATCAGCCGCTGGTATTCCCGAGCCAGTTCACTGCTGATGAAGTCGTCCGTTTTCAGCGCGCCACTGGCAATATTGACTATCTCCGAAAAGCGGAATGCCATTCCATTCGCATCGCCGATGAAAGAATCAGCTAGCAACAATTGCTTCACCATATAGGATTCGAAAGCAACCCATAGGGTTAACACGATAACCGCCGGCACCGCCGCTAACAGCAAAGTGTAAAGACCATGGTAGGCGGGGCGTGCAACCGATCTTGTGGTTGTGGCATTGGCAAATGCCAAGGCTTTTTGGTTGACCAACCAATAGCTGCCGAGGCAAATCAGTGCTGCCGCGATCAGAAAGATTAAGGGGTTCATTTGGCTGAGCGTTTCATCGCACGGGCCCAACACAGAGCAACCGCGACCCTTGAAAAGAGCGATGATCCGCTGGGTGCTTAAGTAAGCCCTTGCTCATCACTTTGTCATAGCAATCAAGTTTTGCGCTGCATCGATCACTGCCATAAGACTTTCTTCATCAAGTGGCACCAACCCAAGATCGGTCAGATAACCTTCTTCGCCAATGGCTTCATCGCTGGTGAACTCACGCAAATATTCTTGAATCGCTGGAACGATGCCGATATGCGCTTTCTTGACATAGAAAAACAGCGGCCGGGCGATTGGATATTGATTATCTTGGATAGTCTCCATTGAGATCTCAACACCATCGATCAGCGCTGCTTGAATCTTGTCAGGATTGTTGTCCAAATAACCAAAGCCGAAAATCCCGAAAGCTTGAGGATTGGCCGCCAGCTTCTGAATCATCAGGCTGTCGTTTTCACCGGCTTCAACCACGGCACCATCTTCACGCATCAAAGCACAGTCTTTCTTATTCGCGCTTTGCACGGCCTGGCCGCAACCTGTTTCCATAACCAAAGCGTTCCATGCGTCGCGGGTTCCCGAAGTTGGCGGCGGAGTAAAAATTTCAATTTTAATCGCGGGAAGGCTGGAATCGATTTCGCTCCACTTTTCAGGTTTAGGCCCTTTCTCCGCCATCGCTTGCCAAATTTGATTGGCGGTTAAACTCACTCGAGGGCTGTCGACGCTGTTTGAAAAAGCGATGCCGTCATTGCCGACGACGATTTCAATAATCTCGGAAACACCGTTTTGTTGACACCTTTCCCATTCGGATGGCTTCATCGCCCGCGACGCGTTGGTGACGTCCGGGTACTGTTGGCCAATGCCTGCGCAAAACAGTTTCATTCCACCGCCGGTGCCGGTGCTCTCGATGATCGGTGGTTTAAAGCCCCGATTGCCCATTTCCTCGGCGACCACGGTGGCAAAGGGGTAGACGGTTGAAGAGCCAACAACCCGAATTTGGTCGCGTGCCAACAGTGGGTTCGACTGCAGCGCAATCGCCAAACCGAGCAGCGGCAACCATTTCACAAGGTTCACTTTGACAAGATTCATCGAGCTCTCACTTAGAAGAAGGATCTCGACAACTTTAGGGGTGCAATGTTAGTAAAGTGTTAGGGTTTGATTTTTATTTCCGCTGCAAGGCTTAAAAACGCTGCCGAGGATGAACGGTTAACGGAATATCCAGATTAAAAATACTGCCTTGCGCACCGCTTTCGACCGACGCTCCCCCACCATGCAAAACCGCGATGTGCTTAACGATCGCGAGACCCAAACCAGTTCCACCTAAATTACGACTGCGTGCCTTATCGACTCGATAAAAGCGTTCGAATAGCCGCGCAAAATGGTCGGCGGGAATTCCCGGCCCTTGATCGGTGACACTAAATCGAACGAAACCACCGTTTTCAGTTGCCGACAGCCCCACCTCGGTGCCGACATCACTGTATTTAATCGCGTTATCAACCAGATTGGTTAGCGCTTGGGTGATCATGGATCGGTCACAAGCCGCCTGCAGCGCCGAGGATGACTCAATCTTGAGTTTGATCTGCTTGACCTCAGCACGATCTTGGCAAAGTTCAGCAACCGACTCCATCAAACGATCAAGATCTTCAGAATGCAGACTCAACAGTTCAGATACCGGTTCACTCTCTAACCGAGATAAGGTCAACAAATCATCAACGATCGCGTCCAGACGATTAGACTGCTTCGACAAGATCTTCAAGAATCGCTCAAGATCTTGGGGTTCATTCTTGGCACCATCAATTAAGGTTTCTACAAACCCTTTTATCGAAGTAATCGGCGTCTTCAATTCATGCGAGACGTTGGAGACAAAGTCCTGACGAATCGTCTCGAGCAGTTCGAGTTGATCGGCCATCTGGTTCAAGGCCTGCGCCAAATCGTTCACTTCACGCACTTCGTAGACCGGCA
>CBDTWQ010000407.1:0-2509 GCA_965364115.1 uncultured Gammaproteobacteria bacterium
CCACATCTTCGACGGCTTCGCGCAGAGCGGGTGGAATTTCATCATAGATGGTGAGCTGTCCTGCATTGACTATCCCCATGTCAAGACCAGCCTGGATCGCATGGTAGAGGAAAACTCCATGGATGGCTTCGCGCACTCGGTTGTTTCCACGAAACGAGAAGGAGACATTTGAGAGCCCACCAGAGACAAAGCAATGCGGCAGGGTTTGTTTGATGATTCTAGTTGCCTCGATATAGGCCTGCGCATAATTATTGTGTTCCGGCATGCCGGTAGCGACGGCGAAGATATTAGGGTCGAAGATAACATCGCTGGCTTCGAATCCCAGATCGCCAACCAAAATTTGGTAGGCTCGGCTGCAGATAGACACCCGGTGATTTACGCTATCGGCCTGGCCCTGCTCATCAAATGCCATCACCACAACGGCAGCACCGTAACGTAAGCATAGTTTTGCTTGTCGAATGAATTCTGCCTCACCGGCTTTCAAGCTGATCGAGTTAACTATCGATTTTCCCTGCACATTCTTTAGCCCTGTTTCGATCACCTCCCAACGTGATGAATCGATCATGATCGGAACTTTAGATATATCGGGTTCAGAGGCAATCAACTTTAAGAAGTGACTCATTTCTGCCACGGAATCAAGCAACCCTTCGTCCATATTAATATCGATGATCTGAGCGCCATTTTCGACTTGTTGTCGGGCAAGTTTCAGTGCGTTTTCATAATCTTTCTCGACGATTAAGCGCTTGAACAATGCCGAACCGGTGACATTACTTCGCTCCCCAACATTAACGAACAGCGAGTCGCTGTCGATGATGAAAGGCTCTAGACCCGAAAGCCTGCAAGCGGGCTTTAACGAAATAGGTTTGCGTGGTTGAACGCCGTCAATCGCATCGCGCAGTGCCCGTATGTGGTCAGGGGTGGTGCCGCAACAACCGCCAACGATGTTCACCAGACCTGATCTGGACCACTCTCCAATGTGGGCTGCCATGTCTTCAGGGGTTTCGTCGTAACCACCAAATTCATTAGGCAACCCGGCATTGGGATGAGCACTAACAAAACAATCTACATTAGCCGACAGAACCTCAACATGCTGTCTCAATTCGGTTGGTCCAAGGGCGCAATTGAATCCAATCGTGAGTGGTTTCGCATGTCGCACGGAATGCCAAAATGCTTCGCTGGTCTGGCCAGATAAAGTGCGACCGGATGCGTCCGTGATGGTGCCTGAAATCATGATCGGCAGTTGACGCCCTAGTTGCTCGAACACCTCGCCCAATGCAAAAATAGCGGCGCGCGCATTGAGCGTATCAAAACTAGTTTCGATCATCAGTATATCGACACCACCGCGAATCAGCGCTTGGGCTGCAACCCTATAGGCGTCTACCAACTGAACAAATTCGACATTGCGAAAACCTGGGTCACGCACATCGGGTGACAAGCTAGCCGTACGATTGGTCGGCCCGAGCACACCAGCAACCCAACGAGGTTGGTCGGGGTTTAATCCAAAATGCTGATCAACCGCAGATCTGGCGAGTCTTGCTGAGGTCTCATTAAGCTCTTCAGCCAGTGATTCCATAGCGTAGTCGGCCAATGCGATAGCGGTGGAATTAAAACTGTTGGTTTCGATGATATCAGCACCGGCTTCGAGGTAGGATTTATGGATAGACTTGATGATCTGTGGCTGGGTTATCGATAACAAATCGTTATTGCCGCGAAGCTCTCCTTGCCAGTCGTAAAATCGTTCACCCCGATAATCTTGTTCGTTGAGCTGGTGTTCCTGAATCATAGTGCCCATTGCACCATCAAGTAACAGGATTTGATTTTGCAACGCTTGTCTTAGTGCGGCTTCTGAGGATTTCATCTTGACTTATATTATTTAGAAATTAATATATAAGGATATCTTTATGAGATTAAATATACAAGATGGAAAATCTAGATACCCTTTTGGTTGGCTTGCGCGCGGCTGGCGAACACACCAGGATGCGCATCCTGGCGCTGAGCGCTTGCGGTGAATTGAGCGTTTCGGAACTGGTGCAGATACTGGGCCAAAGCCAGCCGCGTGTGTCGCGCCATCTCAAATTGATGGTTGAGGCCGGCCTGTTAGAGCGCGTGCCTGATGGCGCCCAAATGTTCTTTCGTTTAGCTGAGAACTCAAGCGCATCTCGTCTGGGGCGCGCTCTGGTTGAATTGATCCCCAGCGGCGATGCGGGCCTGACTCGAGATTTTTCAAGGCTTGAACAAGTTCGCGATATTCGTGAGCAGAAAGCTCAGGATTATTTCCAAACCGTTGCTAAATCCTGGGATTCGATTCGATCGCTATACGTGTCGCAGCAACAAGTTGAAGCTAAGCTGATTGAAATAATTGGGGATCAGCCAATTGAGAGCATGTTAGACATTGGCACGGGGACGGGGCGGATGCTGGAACTTCTAGCTTCGCGAGTGAACCGTGGCGAAGGCATTGATCTCAGCAGTGGAATGCTGGCCGTCGCACGCAGCAATATTGAGCGCAATG
>CBDTWQ010000408.1:0-2506 GCA_965364115.1 uncultured Gammaproteobacteria bacterium
AAAGATGAAATTATCGCGATTAAGGACGGCCACTTGATTCACCGCGATGAACTAGTTGAGGTCACCGCGGCTGTGGGCGATTTTGCGTTACAGATCGAGGACGATTTTTATATCGGCCCGCGCAGTAAGGAAGAAGTACTTGCGATGTCGGTGATGATTAATCATTCCTGCGACCCTAACGTGGGTTTTCGCGGCAATATGGTTTATGTCGCAATGCGCGAGATTGCCCGAGGTGAGGAGTTGACACATGACTATGCGATGGAACGTTCGGATGGCTACAGGCTGATCTGCGATTGCGGCAGTCCGCATTGTCGCGGTAAAGTAACTGGAGAAGATTGGAAACGTGTCGACTTGCAGCAACGTTACCGTGACTATTTTTCGATCTATTTGAGGAACAAATTCTGAGGCACAATTTCGAGGAGCCCTGCTGATGGAAGCGACCGCCAATCAAAAAGCCGCCGAATCTCTTTTGCTACGCGACGAACAGGAAGGAGTCTGCACTCTAACCCTTAATCGCCCGCATCAATACAACGCGCTGTCATCCCAGTTGCTGTTTGAACTGCAAACCGAATTCGACGCAATCGCCGCCAATAACTCGATTCGAGTGGTGATTATCACTGCCAATGGCAAGGCTTTTTGCGCTGGACACGACCTCAAGGAAATGCGTTCGAGCGAAGACCCTGCATTTCATCAAGCCTTGTTTGATCAGTGCAGCAAAATGATGCTAACGATGCATCAGTTGCCACAACCCGTAATCGCAAGCGTCAATGGCCTCGCCACGGCTGCCGGTTGCCAACTGGTGGCCAATTGTGATTTGGCGATTGCCTCAACCGAGGCCCAATTCGCCGTCTCCGGAATCAACCTCGGCTTGTTTTGCTCAACCCCTGCGGTGCCTTTGTCGCGCAATATGGGGCGCAAGCGCGCGATCCAAATGTTACTCACTGGTGACTTCATTAACGCCAACACCGCAGAAGATTACGGTTTGCTCAATGCGGTCGTTCCTGCTGATGAGCTAGAGCAAGCCAGTTTTGCGCTAGCGCAAAAGATCTGCGCCAAATCGGCTCATGCGATCAGCCTGGGTAAAGCGATGTTTTATCAGCAATTGTCGCTCGATTTATCGGCTGCCTACGCCTTCGCCAGCGAACGAATGACTTGCAACATGAACTCATTCGACGCGCGCGAAGGGATTGACGCCTTTATCGAAAAACGCAAACCCACCTGGCGTGATCATTAGTAGCCAACCGGCGAATCCCCTATGAGTCAATCTATCAGTCAATTAACCCCAGAGAACTAAATCAATAGAGCCGAAAATTCCAATTATGCGTAGTCAATACACCAACCATCTCGATAAAAATGCAGCCAACTTCACGCCGCTGTCGCCGTTGAGTTTCATTCAGCGTGCAGCCGAGGTGTATCCAGCGCGCAACGCGATCATTTACCGCGAGACTCGGCGCAGTTGGGCTGAGACTTATCGTCGCTGCCGGCAATTTGCTTCGGCACTGCGCCAGCATGGCGTTGGTGAGGACGACACCGTCGCCTTAATGCTGCCGAACGTGCCGGCGATGTTAGAAGCACATTTCGCCATTTCGATGGCCGGGGCGGTGATCAACGGACTCAATATCCGCCTCGATGCCGATACAATTTCGTTTCAGCTCAAGCATGCGCGAGCCAAGGTTTTACTCACTGACCCTGAATTCTCAGCCACCATTCGAGCCGCGTTGGCGCAGCTTGAAAACCCGCCGCTAGTGATCGACGTCGACGACCCTGCTTTTCAGGGTGGTGAACGAGTAGGTATCATCGAGTATGAAGATTTTCTGACCTCAGGCGATGCTGCATTTGAATGGCAATTGCCAGCTGATGAATGGCAGGCGATCGCGCTTGGCTACACCTCGGGCACTACCGGTGACCCCAAGGGCGTCGTGACTCATCATCGCGGCGCCTATCTAAACGCTGTTTCCAATGCGCTTGCTTGGAACATGAACAGCCACCCGGTTTATTTATGGACCTTGCCGCTTTTTCATTGCAACGGTTGGTGTTTCCCGTGGACTTTGGCTGCCTTGAACGGCACTAGCGTTTGTTTGCGAACAGTGCGCGATGTCGAAATTTTCGAAGCGATCAAACAACACAAGGTGAGCCATCTTTGTGGCGCACCCGTGGTGCTTAATTTGATGGCCAATGCGAGCGATGAGTTGAAAGCAGGAATCGACCATTCGGTTAATATCATGACCGCTGCCTCGGCGCCGCCACCCTCAATCCTTGAGGCCATGGCGCGACTTAACTTCAACGTGACCCACGCTTATGGCCTCACCGAAGTCTACGGCCCTGCGGTGGTTTGCGCCTGGCACGAAGACTGGAATGCGCTGCCACTAGAACAACAAACAGAGCGAAAGAAACGCCAAGGCGTGCGCTATCCAATGCTCGAACAATTAATCGTGATGGACCCAGAAACAATGCAGCCAGTGCCACAAGATGGTGAAACCATCGGCGAGATCATGTTCAAGGGCAA
>CBDTWQ010000409.1:0-2497 GCA_965364115.1 uncultured Gammaproteobacteria bacterium
TTTTCTAATTAAATGAGGAGTGGAAATGGATCAAGAACTGTTTGAAAAAGGGCTCGCAAAACGTAAGGCCACGCTTGGTGCTGAGTATGTAGAGAAAAATCTTGCCGCCGCGGATGATTTTAGCCTGCCGTTTCAGGAGGCAATGACCACCTGGTGCTGGGGTTTTGGCTGGGGTGACGAGGTGATCGACGAAAAAACTCGTTCGATGATGAACCTAGCCATGATCGGTGCGCTAGGCAAGATGCATGAATGGGAAATTCATTGTCGTGGCGCGATCACCAATGGCGTCAGCAAGGAAGAAATTCGGGCGATCATTCATGTGGTTGGCATTTATTGCGGCGTGCCGCAGGCTCTCGAGTGTTTCCGTGTCGCGCGCAAGGTGCTGGAAGAAGACGGTCAACTCTAGTTGGACCAATTCTTCTCGAGTCTCTATCTGATGAAAATCTTTTGAACGAGCCGGGTGGGTCGAGGTGAGGCTTCAGGTGACGCCTAGCCGTTCAGTTGAAGGTTTAAACATGACGATCAGCATAATGATAAATGATGGGCTCGATGGGGTTATCTGACCAGCACTCGACACTTACCGAAGTTGACTGCCTTGTGTGTGACTTTGTGGTTGTGCGGATCTAGCTCGATGTTGGCATCGACTGCGATGGCGAGTGGATTGCTGAGCAATTGAATGGCTTGGCGTTTTGTATAAAACAGGCGCAAAATTGTGCGTTGAGTTAGAACTAGAAACTAGCCATTAAAGCCCCTGTAGGGGTAAGGGTTGTTACGACGTTTTATTCGGAGAGTGATGATGAAAATCGGTTTTATTGGACTTGGCGTGATGGGCGGCCCGATGGCGATCAATCTGTTGCAGTCGAGAGCCCATCAAATTCGGGTGTTTGATATTGACCCTGCGCGTGCCGAGAATCTGCGGGCTTTAGGCGCAACACCGGTTGATTCGATCCGCGCGGCTAGTATCAATTCGGATATTGTGATGACTTCATTGCCGGGCCCCAAGCAGATTGCCGAGATCGCTTTTGGCGAACAGGGCTTGGTTTCATCATTACCTGCTGGCGCTATCTGGGTTGACCTCAGCACTAATAACCTGGCAACGGCTCATGACATTGCAGCGGCAGCCCAAACCGCCGGCATCAAGGTTCTTGACGCGCCGGTGTCTGGCGGTGATGAAGGCGCGCGAGCCGGCAGTTTGACGGTGTTGGTCGGCGGTGAAGAATCAATTTTCAATCGATGCAAGTCGGTCCTTGAAATCATTGGTGGGCAAGTGTCTCATCTGGGCGCGCATGGTGCCGGCTACTCGGCGAAAATCGCCCAGGTGGTGTTGTGCTATCTGCATTCTCTGGCCCTGTCCGAGGCACTGATGTTGGGTGTCAAAGGTGGTGTTGACCCGGATCAAATGCTTATGATTATCCAAAACAGCACCGGACATTCGTATGCTGCTGATCGCTATGGCCCGCCCATTTTGGCGGGTGATTATGACCCGTCTTTTACCCTCGGACTTGCGCTCAAGGACTTGAATTTGGCGCGTGGAATGGCACAGGATCTTGGCCTCAAGCTGCCGATCTGTGACCTCACCACAGAAACCTATGCGCGAGCTGTCGAAGTTTATGGCTTCGACGCCAATCACCTCAAGGCGGTGCGCCTGCTAGAGCAGGAAAATAATACATTTTTGCAATCAAACGGCCCCAACTAATTCGAAATTCTTGAGATAAAACATGACCGATATATCAAACAAAACTTTTCAAAGCGCTGCTGGAGCAGTCAACCCAAGTGAAGCGGAGTGGGCGGTTCGCGTCGATCTCGCGGCAATGTTTCGACTGACTCAATTGTTTGGATGGGACGACACCGTCTGGAATCACATCACGGCGCGTGTGCCTGGCACCGAGCATTGCTTCCTAATGCATCGATTCGGGTTACTCTATGAAGAAGTGACTGCCTCCAATTTGATCAAGGTAGATGAGGAAGGCAAAGTGTTGGAGGGGCCGCCCGATGTCAACACAGCCGGGTTTGTGATTCATAGCGCAATACACCTGAACCACCCAAGCAACAAGTTTGTTTTCCATGCGCATCCGCCAACCGCATTGGCGGCGACTGCGTTCAAGGACGGCATACCGTTTTGGGTGCAAGATTCATCCATGCTTTACGGCAAGATTGGTTATCACGACTGGGAAGGGCTCTCGGTTGATCTCGATGAACGGTTTCGAATTGCCGAGAATTTGGCAGATAATAAGGTGTTGGTGATGCGTAATCATGGCTTCTTGGCGGTCGGGGCGACCGCTGGCGAAGCCTTTATGAACATGTATTACGCAATTCGCTTATGCGAAGTGGCCGTTCAGGCGCAAGCATCTGGGCTTGAGTTGGACCCGGCAACCCCAGAGCTATGGCAGATGTCATGTCAACAATATCAAGCTTTTTCGCCGGGTCAGTTTGAATGGCCTGCATTGAAACGCCGTTGTGATCGGGCAGATCCATCTTATAAAAATTAACCCAGAAA
>CBDTWQ010000410.1:0-2492 GCA_965364115.1 uncultured Gammaproteobacteria bacterium
TAGTTGGCGAGCGAGGTCAACTGCGGACACCCCCGGCAGCCCGGTTCGAATAAAAATTGCCAACAATTCGGCGTCCGATAGTGAGGAGGCTCCCTGCTGAATCAGTTTCTCTCGAGGGCGCTCTGCGCTCGGCCAGTCAATAATAGCCATGGGTATTCCTTTACCTGTTGTCCGTACCCGCTAAAATAGGCTATATGCAAAGTCTCATCAACCAAAAAATTCTGCTCGGCGTTAGCGGTGGCATCGCTGCCTACAAGTCTGCGGAGTTAGTTCGCTTGTTAGTCAAGGCCGGTGCGGAGGTTCGAGTGGTGATGAGCCCGTCGGCGCGAGAATTCGTGCAACCGCTGACCTTTCAAGCTTTGAGCGGGCACCGAGTCTATAGCGATTTGTTTGATCCCGAGTCTGACTCGGCGATGGATCACATCGAGTTGGCGCGCTGGTGTGACCTGATGTTGATTGCGCCAGCCTCAGCTGATTTCATTGGCAAAATGAACGCCGGTTATGCGGATAATTTGCTATTGACCTTGTGCCTTGCGAGCAAACAAACGGTTGCAGTGGCGCCCGCGATGAATCAACAAATGTTTGCGAATCCAGCGACAACTCATAACCTTGAACAATTGAATCAACGTGGGGTGATGATTTGGGGGCCGGGGTCGGGAGAGCAAGCCTGTGGCGATGTTGGCCTTGGCCGAATGCTTGAGCCTGCACAATTGACTGACTTGATTATCGATCAGCTAAGGCCGCCTAAATGGGTAGGTCTTCGGATGATCTTGACCGCAGGGCCGACCCGTGAGGCGATTGATCCGGTTCGATACATCAGTAATCGCAGCTCCGGAAAAATGGGTTATGCGCTAGCTGAAGCGGCGTATAAGCAAGGCGCTGAAGTGACTTTGGTGAGCGGGCCCGTGGCTCTTTCAGCGCCACCGGGCGTCGAGATGCTGCAGGTTGAATCGGGCCAGGAAATGTATGATGCGGTGATTCAACGGGCCAGCAAGAATGATATTTTTATCGCTTGTGCGGCGGTCTCGGATTATCGGGTTGATCGTGTCGCTAGCCAGAAAATCAAGAAGTCGACCGATGCGATGTCGCTGCGGTTAATTTTGAATGCCGATATTCTGGCCGAAGTCAGTGCCCTAAAAACGCGACCATTTTGTGTCGGCTTTGCGGCCGAGACTCAAGCGGTTGAGCAATATGCGCAAGACAAATTGATTCAAAAAAAACTAGATATGATTGCGGCAAATCGGGTCGGCGAGGCGGGTTCAGGGTTTGAGTCAGACCTTAATCAACTCGAAGTCTTCTGGCCAGGTGGACGTCAATCGCTGCCGCAAGCCAATAAGGCCGTAATTGCGAAACAGCTTATCGATTTGATTGCCGAACGATATAATTCTGCTCGTTCCTAACCGGTAGCAAACTGATGACCACCACACAACGCAGCGTAGCCGATATATTGGTTGAAGCCTTGCCCTACATTCAAGCGCTTGATCGTAAAACCGTGGTGATCAAGTTTGGCGGCAATGCGATGGTAGATGAAGAGCTCAAGCGCAGCTTCGCAGAAGACATTGTGATGCTCAAGCAGGTTGGCGTGAACCCCGTGATCGTGCATGGAGGCGGGCCACAAATTGGTAAGCTGTTAGAGCAAATCGGTAAAAAATCTCGTTTTATTGAAGGCATGCGAGTTACCGACAACGAGACCATGGATGTGGTGGAAATGGTTCTCGGAGGGCAAGTTAATAAGCAAATCGTCTCGTTGATCAATGAACAAGGCGGGCGCGCGGTAGGCCTGACCGGCAAAGATGGCGGTTTGATTACTGCGCGTAAAATGAAGCTCGATGGGGCTGAGCACGAGCAACAGGATTTAGGCCAAGTCGGCGAAGTGGCGGCGATTGACCCTGCGGTGGTTGAAATGTTGCATAACGATGACTTTATTCCAGTCATCGCACCCATCGGTGTGGGCCCCGATGGCAAGTCTTACAACATCAATGCGGATCTAGTCGCTAGTGAACTCTCCATCGTGCTGGCCGCCGAGAAGTTGTTATTACTGACCAATACGCCCGGTGTGCTCGATCCTGAGGGGAACTTACTCACTGGATTGAATGCTCTCGAAACCTCAGAATTAATCGCCAGTGGGGTGATTTATGGCGGCATGTTACCCAAGGTGCGCTGCGCGCTGGATGCAGTCGAGCGGGGTGTTATAACCAGTCAGATCATCGATGGCCGAGTCAAGCATTCGGTGTTGTTGGAGTTGTTAACCGACGGCGGTGTCGGAACTTTGATTGGCCGAGACCCCAGTTAAGCGCGATGTTTTCGGATCATCTCGACCCAACTGATCAATCAGTTTTTGTTGGACGCGAGTTCCCGATAGCGACTCAAATTAGCGTCGAATTGTTGAGTTAACTTGTTTACTTCGTTATTTTTATGTTCCAATTGCTTGTGTCGATTCGTAATTCTTCGAGTGAAGTGTTCAATCCTTTGCGCCAATCCACCCGGCACTT
>CBDTWQ010000411.1:0-2477 GCA_965364115.1 uncultured Gammaproteobacteria bacterium
TGACCCGCGGCGGGGCCGATGCCAAAGCCGTGGCCGCTAAATCCGGTGGCTATAAACAAGCCGTCAACTTTATCAACGCGATCGAGTACCGGAACAATGTCGGGCAGGGCGTCGATCATGCCTGACCAAGCCTCAATAAACTCGACATCGCGAAAGGCGGGCACTCGGTCGGTGAGGCGTTGCTGAATTCGAACAAAGGTTTGTTCGCTCGGGATTGGGTTGCAGATGCGTTGGTTTTGATAATTGCCGTCGATTGTTAGCTCCGGAATCCGAAATTTGAGCTTGCCCCAAAAAGCGCTGAGCATTGGCCAAAAGTCTGCGATGAATTTGATATGCCGTGCAGAAGGAAAGACTTCCATCAAGTCTGAGGCGGCAACCGTGTAGCCACCGTCGAGCCGACGTCGGAAAGACACCTGGCTGCCCGAAGCGTTACCTTCAAATATGGTTGGCATCGCTGCGGTTCGGGCCACGCTGGCCTTGACTGTCAACTGCGGCAGTCGAACACCACAGCTCTCGAGCAAGAAAGTAGACCAGGCACCTGCGGCTACAAGAGCCGAAGAAGTTTTAATTTCCCCCAACTCGGTGCAAACGCCTTCGATCGATCCATTCTGTAAACTGAAACTTTCGACCGCACAATTTTCGAGAATTACCACGCCGCGCTGACGCAAGACTTTGGCCATAGATGGCACCGCTAGAGACGGCTCCGCACGAGCATCATTGGGGGTATGCAACGCAGATTGCCAGCGTGAAGGGCAGTCAGTAATGAGTTTCTTAAGTTGGCTTCGGTTGAGTCTTGATGTGGCTAAGCCATAGCCGGGTGCAAAACTCATGAAGCGATCGTGCATTGCCATTTCAGCCTCGTTTTCGCACAGATAAAGGCTACCTTCGGCGCGAAAGCCGATCTCGAGGTTGTTTTCTGCTTTTAATTGGCTGGCTATTTGCTGCCAAAGTTGCAGGCTTTGCATCACGATCGGCAGCTCTGCTTGATCGCGACCTTGCTGGCGGATCCAACCCCAGTTTCGACTCGACTGCTCGCCAGCGACCACGCCTTTCTCGCAGACAACCACTCGCAAGCCCGCCTGATTTAGAAACCAAGCCGCACTGATGCCAGCAATCCCTGCGCCGACAATGACGACATCACAAGCTTTAGGAATCGTTGTCGGTTGGCCACTCATTTGGTTTTACTAGTTAGAACTTGCCGGGTGGTCCGCAGCGAGCAGCGAGAATCAAAGGGCTGTAAATTTGAATGTTCAGCAAGCATCGTTGAGTGATTTCTGACGAGGTTCGCCATTTTCGGTGAGCACCTTTAACCAGCCGGTCCATTGTTGATTGGTGGTTTGTTGACTAAATGATGGGTCGCATCGGTTGATTACGCCAGTTGATGAAACTAATTCACGTACCACCACCTCGGCCCATGCACCACTGGTTCGACCGGTGCCGTGGCTAATCAGATGTTGGCTCTCGCTCAAAGTGATGATTGCTTTCGAGCTAGTGGTTGGCGCAGTTCGTAAGCGGTATCGGTGGTAATCGAGCTGTTGCCAAAACTGGTTCGGTTGGCTCGTAGACTGATCGTCGGATCGACTCCCAGATTGGCTCCCAGATTGATTGGCAGTCCCGTTAGCAGGCCAGGGCGTCGGTGTTAAAATGATGCGGCGGTTGCTCGTGTCGTCATCGTGAATGAGTTTTAGCCACAATTCGCGCTGACTTGATTCAGCCAACACCCGCGCATAAATATTGGAGAGTTCGTAATACTTAAGGCGATCCCAAGCATCCGTTCGCCAGCTATCATGTTGATTAAAATCAATCGGCTTGCCGGCAATGAAGGGCAGTCGAAACCTGTTTTGTCCTTGAAATGGTTCCAATTCGATACTGCCAATCGGCTTGCCGTTGGGTTTGTCTAGCAGCAACAAAGTCAGGCTGAAGTCGCGGTTTTCACTAGAGTCAGCCTCGGTGCTAAGATCGACGTTAAGATACCCTCTAGATTCTTCAGCAAGGCTGCACTCGAAGATCAATAATAAAAAAATCGCTAAGATAAATCGGTTCATTTTACTGTGTCAGTATTTTAATCTTGGCCTGCGCTGCTACCGCAGCCTGGCCGGTGGCTAACAGCAATAGGGGCCTGATTTCGAGGGATACTATGTCACTTCGCGACTGAACAAAAGCGGTGATCACTTCAATAACATTTAGGGTCTTGTCTAATGAACCAGTAAGGCCATCAAAAGCGTTTACAGAAATCGAGCCGTGCCTAAAGTTCTTGATAGACGCTTGAATCGTAGCTCGGTCACATGGCAGCAGCAAAGTGACTGATTCTGGCGGTTGCGAGTGCGCTTCATCCATCGCCGAGATAGTCAGCGCAAAACCAATCTCGGCGATTCGATCGATTGCAATCGATAGCTTCGATACTACCGCATGAATTTGCTCTTCGACCAGGAAGTCATATATTTCATGACCGTGAGATTGGTAGTTGGCCCGCATCG
>CBDTWQ010000412.1:0-2475 GCA_965364115.1 uncultured Gammaproteobacteria bacterium
TCGGCTTCGCTATCGATCAGGTAGCCTTCGATTTGTTTATTCTCGGCGATCTCACGCAAACGATTCGAATTTGAACTGTTGCGAGACCCGACGACTAAAATCAGATCGCATTGCTCGGCGAGTTGCTTGACCGCGTCTTGCCGATTCTGAGTGGCATAGCAGATGTCTTCTTTCTTGGGCCCTTGGATCGCGGGAAAGGTTTTTCGCAGGCTGTCGATGATGATCGCCGTGTCATCTTTAGATAAGGTGGTTTGAGTCACGAAACGCAGCGCTTCGGGGTTTTGAAGCTGAAGGTTTTTGACGTCTATGACCGATTCGACCAAGTAAATTTCACCTCCATTTGAGCGGTCATACTGACCCATGGTGCCTTCGACTTCGGGGTGGCCTCGGTGGCCAATCAAAATCGTTTCGATCCCTTGCCGACTATATCGGCTGACCTCCATGTGCACCTTGGTTACCAGTGGGCAGGTCGCGTCAAACACTTTCAGGCCGCGTCTAGCGGCTTCCTGCTGGACCGCTTTGGAGACCCCGTGAGCACTAAAAATAACATGATTATCATCGGGAATTTGATCGAGTTCGTCGACAAAAATAGCGCCTTTTTGTTTTAGGTCGTCAACCACAAAACGGTTATGCACCACTTCGTGGCGAACATAAATGGGTGCGCCGAATAGTTCGATTGCGCGTTCGACGATCTCAATTGCGCGATCAACACCGGCACAAAATCCACGCGGATTGGCGAGTACAACTTCCATCACGATTCGCTGTTGACGTCCTCTGGTGGGTCTTCGATGGCGATAATTTTAACACTGTATCGCACCATTTGCCCGGCCAATGGATGGTTCAAATCGACTCGAACTTCGACCTCGTTAAATTCAAGAATGGTACCTGGCAGAGCGTTGTCTTCTGCGTTGGAGAATTCAATGATGAGGCCGACTTCGAGCTCTATATCTGGGTCAAATTCAGCCCGCGCAAAAGAGCGAAATAGGGTTTCATCAAGGTGGCCAAAGGCCAGGTCAGGCCCGATATCGACGGTTTGTTGGTCGCCTTCTTGAAGGCCGATCAGCGAGAGCTCCAGCCCTTCGGCCATTTGGCCACAACCGAGTTGCAGCGTCATCGGTTCTTCATCGAAGGTGTCTTCCAGCAGGTGCCCGTCGGTTAGGCCGAGCCGATGATGCAAGGTGACACGGCTATTTCGTTCGATCGTGCTCATAGAACTCAGCTGACCTCTGAGGATTGTTTGGTTGTAAAGCTGCTAACCACCAACATCACCGCCCCCACGCTGATCGCCGAGTCGGCTAGGTTAAAGGCGGGCCAAGGGTAGCTACCCAGCCAGACTTGAATGAAATCGATCACATGACCGAAAATAACGCGGTCGATCAAGTTACCGATGGCGCCGCCTAGAATCAGACTCAGCGACACCGCGGTTAAGGTTTCTTCTTGCGGTAATTTGCGAATCCATTGAACGATTAAAACGCTGACTACCAGGGCGATCACTGAAAAGAACCATCGCTGCCAGCCCCCAGCCCCTGCGAGAAAGCTAAAGGCGGCACCCGGGTTATAGGTGAGGAACCAATCAAAGTAAGGGAATAGATTGACCGCTTGATGCAGCGGCAACAGAGCTTCGGCAATTTGTTTGCTAATCTGATCAAACAGGATGATCGAAAAGCTCAGCCAAAACCACTTTAAGTGTGGTGATGAGGTGTTCACGGCTGTGCCCACCGCTGGTTCAGGCGAAACGGCGCTGCTCGCCATCGCCATCTACGTTGTCGATGCATCGCCCGCAAAGTTCGGGGTGCTTATCGTCGCTGCCAACTTCTTCCCGGTGATGCCAGCAACGCACACATTTAGGGTGTTCACTCGGTGCCGCATCGACCCGAAATCTGTGACCATCGCCGAAATTGACGAGGTCCGTTTTTTGATCCTCATTCAAGTCGTCATTCAGAAGAGTCAGGGTTGCTGAAGAGGTGATCAAAACGAAGTGAAGTTCATCGCTGATGACTTGTAACAACTCGATTAATTCTGCATCGGCCTGAATCGTAATCTGTGCATCAAGGCTCGAGCCAATCTTGCCTTGCTGTCGCAACAATTCAAGTTTTCGAGTGACTTCGGCTCGCACCGGTTGGATTGCGCTCCAAACATCAGCGCTGACCACTGCATCAGCATAGTCAAACAATTGGTTATGCCACTCGGCGGTGAACACTCCAAGTGCTTCTCTATCGCCCGGCATATTTTCCCAGACTTCGTCAGCGGTGAAGCTGAGAATCGGTGCAATCCATCGGGTCATGGCTTCGGTGACGTGAAACATCGCGGTTTGGCAGGAACGTCGGGCCAGTGAATCCGGTTGCGTGGTGTATTGTCGGTCCTTGATCACGTCGAGATAAAACCCACCCAGGGTTTCGGAGCAAAAATTGTGAATTTTTTGCACCGCAATATGAAATAGATAATCGTCGAAGTGCTGCTGCAGTTGATCTTGCA
>CBDTWQ010000413.1:0-2475 GCA_965364115.1 uncultured Gammaproteobacteria bacterium
TCAATTTGAAACCGCGCTCCGTTTTTGCAATCACTTCTCGATTATATGATGGTTCTTTGCCATAGCAAGTGCGCCATTAGCGCCTGCCTTTACTGGGCCAAGAAATTGATTGGATTTGATGGCTTCGGACTTGAAGTTAATGACGTGATAACGTTCCCTTTATCGGGAGCTTACTCGGTCAGATTTTAACGGCCTTGCTGACATCACCACTTTTATAGAATGGTTGCATGATTGTTGTTGGGGTTCGATGGAAACTGCTTCAAATCCAGTTTGTTGCGCGATAACACGATTTGCGCGTTCGAACCGATTTACTTCTCACTCTGACCAAACTCGCATCTGATTGACTCAAATTTGATGGGAACGATTTGCAGAATGCGACTTTGTCAGGTAGTTTCAGTTCATTATTATTGATGATTCGTTGAATCGTGACACGCTCGCTAGACGCAATTTCTTCACCCCGATCGATGCGATCATCTGACCGTATTGATCTATTCGAATGAAGATTTGGGTTGACGCTGATGCCTGCCCTAATCCGATCAAAGAGATTCTCTTTAGGGCTTCGGAACGAACCCACATTCCACTCACTCTGGTCGCCAATCATGACATCCAGGTTCCGCGGTCGCGCCACATCAATTTCTTCAAGGTTGCATCGGGCTTCGATGTGGCCGACAACGAAATTGTGAAACGCTTAAACCCTGGCGACCTGGTGATTACTGGCGACATACCGCTTGCCGCTGAAGTCATCGAGAATCAAGGCTTGGCAATCAGTCCGCGTGGCGAAGTCTTTACACCCGACAACATTAAGGCGAGGCTGACGATGCGTGATTTGATGGAGTCACTGCGCGCCAGCGGCGTCAATTCAGATGGCCCATCGACATTAAGCCATGCGGACCGTAAGTCCTTCGCTAAGCAACTCGACAAAATAATCGCTCAGTCTTGATGAGTGGTCAAACGAATCTAACCCTAATCGATTATGAAGCTCTGTTATTGTGGGCTTTTCCAGCGCCTGATTCGACTCTGAGCTATTCTGTCAATTGGGCTATCAATTGTAAAAGTGAGACGAAAAAGTGACGACTAACCTACAGCAACTGCTCAACCTGCGCCTGCCGATCATCCAGTCACCCATGGCGGGTGTTCAGGCAAGTGACTTGGCGATTGCGGTGTCGAATGCGGGCGGTCTGGGCTCCCTGCCCGCTGCGATGCTTAGTCTTGAGCAGTTGAATCAAGAGCTCGAACTAATAGTTGCCGCGACCAACAAACCCATCAACGTTAATTTCTTCTGTCACAAACCGCCTATCATTGATCATCAACGCGAGGATCAGTGGCGAAAAGCCCTAGCCCCGTTTTACCAGGAATATGGATTAGACATCACTGTCGATCCGCCAGCGCAGGACCGCGCACCGTTCAGCGCAGCAAGCCTTGAAGTGATCGAAGCTTTCAAACCAGCGGTGGTGAGTTTCCACTTTGGTCTACCGGACGAGCCGTTGTTCAAGGCGGTTAAGTCGATGGGTTCAAAAGTGTTTTGCACTGCGACTACGGTCGCCGAAGCCCGCTGGCTCGAAGCCAAAGGCGTCGACGCGATTATTGCGCAAGGAATCGAAGCTGGTGGCCATCGTGGAATGTTTTTAAACGATGATCTGACAACCCAAATGGGCAGCTTTGCGTTATTGCCTCAGATTAAGTCAGCGGTCAAATTGCCGGTCATTTGCGCCGGTGGAGTCGCCAGTGCAGATGGCGTTGCGGCGGCGCTTGGACTCGGTGCCGATGCGGTTCAAATCGGCACAGCGTTTTTGTTGTGCGAGGAAGCAACTACTAGCCCCTTACACCGCCAAGCGCTGATCGAACCATCAGCGGTGCACACGGCACTCAGCAACCGTTTCAGCGGCCGACCAGCGCGTGGCATCGTCAATCGACTGATCCGTGAACTCGGCCCGATGGGCCATGATGTTGCGGCTTTCCCCCGCGCGTCAATTGCGCTAGGGCCATTGCGCAAAGCCGCAGAGATGCGTGGTCTGACCGATTTCACTCCACTCTGGGCCGGTCAAAACACGCGCGGTTGTTGTGAGATACCGGCGGCGGAGCTGCTGCGACGTTTATCAGAGAAGCTGCCAATCAGCTAAGGGGATTGTGGGGTCTGATGCTGAGTCTGATGCTGAGTCTGGGCGGCAGATGACTCTTCAGGCGTGCACTTCAAAAATATGCCCAGAGCGGCCAACAGCAGCGCTGTGCTAATGATAATAGCCACCGGATAATACAAATTGCCCGCTAGCTCCAGTTGACTGTATTTGATCACCATGATCAACGCCTCAAGCGACAGCGCAATGCAAACGGTGCCGATGAATCGAGGCATGGTGCGTCTCAGCATCACCATAACGTCATAACCCCCAATCGAGCTGCCGTACTCCTTGCTAACCACCATAGCCAGCTCAAAAACAGCTAAGGCAATAATCCCGGTATTGACGACCTTAATCAGCA